>JBOFCH010000276.1:0-10452 GCA_051645985.1 Plesiomonas sp.
CAGTGGTTTGCGCTGGACGGTGAGTTGCAGCTCGAAGAATTGAAGCTGGCCTCGCTTGGTCAGCTGCTACGCCATGAGCCACAGGCTTATATCACACTGGATGATGGGCAAATTTTGTTGCTGACCACCCGTTTGCAGCAGCAACTGGCGACCTTGCGTCATCTGGTCGCCGCCGATCAAAGCTTCACGCAGCAATTGGCCTTCCCATTACAACAACTGTTGCAACAGCAGGCGGTGCC
This sequence comes from Plesiomonas sp., assembly GCA_051645985.1. Classification (GTDB taxonomy): domain Bacteria; phylum Pseudomonadota; class Gammaproteobacteria; order Enterobacterales; family CAMTGL01; genus Plesiomonas. Next base: position 240 of record JBOFCH010000276.1, read on the forward strand.
GGGCGATCCACACTGGCAGGCCTTGACTGAGCGTTGGCAGCAACCGGTTGTATTACCTCCGGCGTTACTGGAGCCACTGCGCGCCTATCAGTGTGAAGGGGTACGCTGGTTAGCCCACTTGAGTGAACATGGCTTTGGTGCCTGTCTGGCTGATGACATGGGGCTGGGCAAAACGGTACAGGCGTTGACGTTATTGCGTTTGCGCCGTCAGCACGGCCCGGCTCTGGTGGTGGTGCCCAAATCGGTATTACACAACTGGGCTTGTGAAGTTCAGCGCTTCGCGCCGGAGTTGGTGTTGCACGATGTGGAGCAGAGCGAAGATCGTCAACACCTAATTGCCAGTGCCGGCGCGGGTGAAGTGATCATCATCAGTTATGGCCTGTTGGCACGCTGTGCCAGTTGGCTCAGCGCCCGCGAGTGGGCCACCGTGATCTTGGATGAAGCTCAACAGATTAAAAATGCCAATACGCAGCGGGCGCGCTCGCTGTTCCGTTTGCGTGCTCAAGCGCGGATTGCGTTAAGTGGCACGCCGGTGGAAAACGATCTGACCGAACTGTGGAGTCTGTTTGCCTTTATTAACCCAGGGTTACTCGGTAGCAAGGCGCAGTTTATGCGTCAGTATGCGTCGGCGGTGCGTGATAGCGATAGTTTGCAGCGCCTGCGCGCGCTGGTTTCACCGTTTATTTTACGCCGAACTAAACGTCAGGTACTGACTGAGCTGCCAGAGAAAACCGAGATCACCCACAGCGTCAGCCTCAGTGAGCAAGAGCGGACGCTGTATGAACAGGCGCGTAATCAGACCTTACTGGAGCTGGCGGCTGAGCCGGAACGAGCAACAGGCATGACGCTATTGGCTGGATTGACACGTCTGCGCCAGATCTGCTGTCATCCACAGTTGTCATACCCAGATTATCAGGGCAGTGCCAGCAAGCTGGAGGAAACCTTGTTGCTGGTGGATGAGGCGCTGGCCGGTCAGCATCGGGTGCTGATTTTCAGCCAGTTTGTCGGCTTGCTGACGTTGTTGCGCCGGGAGTTGGATCGCCAAGGTTTAGGCTACAGCTATTTGGACGGTCGCTGTTCATCGAGTTCACGCCAGCAGGCGGTGGCTGATTTCAAACAAGGCAAATACCCGTTATTCCTCATCAGCTTGAAAGCAGGCGGTACCGGTTTGAACCTGACCGAAGCAGATACCGTGATCCATCTTGATCCGTGGTGGAACCCGGCGGTGGAAGATCAGGCCAGTGATCGGGCGCACCGTATGGGACAAACCCAACCGGTGACGGTGTACCGTCTGGTGGCAGAAGATACCATCGAAGAGAAGATTGTTGCCCTGCATGCGGAAAAACGGGAGTTGGCAGATAAAGTGCTCAGTGGGCAATCACAGGTGGATAAGCTGGATAGTGAGTTGCTGTATCAGCTATTGACTGAATAATCAGGTGTGAGTGGCTCGATATAACCGAATATGGCTCGAATGGTAGGTGCGGATAAATATCGCGGTTGATTGCTGTAAGAGAGAGAAACAAGAAAGAAAAGGAGGTTACTGCTACGTCCTATGTAACCTCGGAGAAACCTATCCCTGTACCGGCTATTGCCCGGCTGACATGAAACCCGGTCGCTATTCTTGGCTGACCGGTGGCAATGCAGGTTTTGACCTCGTTGCCGCTGACTGCTTGGTTGCCCTGATCGGGCATAACACCTGATGCTATTTGTTGCCGTGTTGCCGTGTTGCCGTGTTGCCGTGTTGCCGTGTTGCGATAATCTACGCAATTACAGAGCTTGAGCATTACGGATGTGCCAGTAAGCACGTGCTTTGCTGAATGCACGAGATACCAAAGCGATAGTGGCTTGTTGTTTCTGAGTACGGATAGCGCGTTGACGGATGATAGACAGTGTCATAGTGGTGCCCCTCGTTTGTGTGATTCGCCTCTCGTTTCGGCTTAAAAACATCCTAGCTGAAACGTTACAGCCTTGCAAGAGTGTGATCGCATTAACACTAAAAAATTTTTCGCCTGTGCTTTTATTGTTCCTCCAGTATGGCCATTGAGCTATGGATCGTTTGTTGCTAGCCAAATTGCCGGCTAGCGCGCGTGCCAGCGTGCGTATTGCGGCGTGCCGACGGTGATGAGGTGATGAAATGTTAAGGGAAATGAGGGGTTGGGGGATCAGAAGCAGAAGGCATACGCGATTTATGTCATACTGAAACACGATAGGCTGTCATCAGTGCCGTGTGAACGCGAACCATGTGATATTTAGGATGAACGATAAAAAACGTCTGCTCTGGTTGAGCTACAGTTTTGTACTGATCAGCCTGCTGATCACGCTATTCTTTTTTCTCAATGCCCAGAGCCGCTATTTGCAGTATAAGAGCATGCTGCTAAATGAAATTAATGCGGTTTTTCTCGACAGTTATGCCCAGTTGCGTAACCTTTATGTCGCTTATAACAATGTGCCGTTTTTACCGGCCAGTGAGCTGCAACTTCGTAATAAGCAATTTTCTCATATCAAATTTATTCCCTTACCGGGGGCGGATTTACACACGCTGCGCGCTCCGGACATTTTTGCTAACTTGCAGCAGATTAAACAGAATCTGGATACCATCACGCACCATCATTTGGCGACGCTAGGTTTGATCCAGCAAGATCGTCAGTACGTGATAGTCACGCCTTATCGCCCTTATCATGCGATGCTGTTTTCCCGGCAGGCCGATCAGGCATTGCAACAAGTGTCACATCTAGATCCGAACTGGCAGCAACGGCATTACGATGCGGATAACTTTCGCGGGTGCGGGGTCTATATCACGATGCCGTACCGGGAAAATTACTCTGGGCTGCAATTGGTCAGCATGCTGATGCCTTTGTATACACAAGGTACGTTGCAAGCGGTGGCGATTGCCGATATTCGGGCGATGATCTTTCGCCATATCGTGGCTAGCTTTAACCAGCAGCATGGCACCCATTTTTTCCTCAATAGCGCCGATACGCCGGATAGTTTTCTGATCCCGTGCTCCGAGCAGCGCATTAATATTGCTTACAGCAAATTGTCGTTATTGTCGGCCAGTCATCTGTTGATCGCGTTGCTAAGTGCCGGAAGTTTAGTGCTACTGCTGGCGTGGGGTTGGCGTTTTAAGAACAAAGTGTACCGCGATGAGCTGACGGGTCTAAACAACCGCTATTACGTCAGCGATCATTTACGGCGCTTGCCCACCGGATTCAGTGTGCTGGTGCTGGATGTGGACAATTTTAAGCAGGTGAACGATCGTCATGGTCATGCGACTGGCGATCGGGTGCTGCAAACTATCGCTCAGGTGTTGCAAAATTTAACCCGCGATGATGACATCGTCGCGCGCTGGGGTGGGGAGGAGTTCTTATTGTTGTTGATGACCGATCGTGAGGACACGGTGCGTCACCGCGCCGAGTTGATCCGGCGTACCATCGCTGATGAATCTGTCGCTGCGGGTTTATCGGTTACCGTCTCGATTGGGGTTTGTATTGCTCGGCAGCAGCCGTTTGAAACAGCCTTTAAGTTGGCGGATGACTGCTTATATGAGTCCAAACGGCATGGTAAAAATCAGGTGACCGTGAGCCATCTGTTCTAGTTGCCGGTGGCTCGGCGTCTGACCGAGCTACCCCCCGGTACGTCAGCTATGGACGTACATTTATGGGCGTATCTCTAGGGGCGCACATCGCGCAAGATCGGGTTTTGCAGTGAAATTAGGGTTTCTGTGGACTGAATTTCATCGATATTTTGGATCTTGTTCACCAGCACATGTTGCAGCTCATCGATAGAGCGGGTCATCACCTTGATGAAAATACTGTAATTCCCGGTGGTGTAGTAGGCTTCGACCACCTCTTCCAGCTCACGCAATTTATCCAGCGCCGACGGGTAATCTTTGGCACTTTTCAGGTTGATGCCGATAAAACAGCACACGTCATAACCCAGACGTTTGGCGCTGATCTGCACCCGGGTGCCTTCGATGATCCCGGCCTGTTTCATCTTCTCGACTCGCACGTGAATGGTTCCGGCGCTAACGGCAAAGCGTTTACCCAATTCCGCGTATGGCGTGCGGGCATTTTCCATCAGTGCGCTCAAAATGGATTTATCCAGATTATCGATCCGATAATTCTCGTGCATTTTTTACCCCTGATATTGGCGAATCATCAATATGTGGCAGCATATTTTATTGATATCTGTGTGTCTAGGCTATTTTTATTGATGAATATTGAATTCATTGTGCATTTTATTGAAGAATCATCTACAGAGCAGACGGGTTACCGTCGATAAGATTAAACAAGAATGTACGGGGCCTTGCACGATGAACAAGTCATTTATCCAGCGTCAGCAGCAAATCAGTTTTGTGAAAGAGTTTTTCTCCCGCCAGCTGGCTCATCAGCTGGGGCTGGTGGAAGTGCAGGGGCCGATTTTAAGTCAGGTGGGTGACGGTATTCAGGATAACTTGTCCGGTAGCGAGCAAGCAGTACAGGTCAAGGTGAAGACTTTGCCGCAGGCGCAGTTTGAAGTGGTGCATTCACTGGCGAAGTGGAAGCGTCATACTTTGGGTCGCTATGGTTTTGCGGTTGGTGAAGGGCTGTATACCCATATGAAAGCGCTGCGTCCGGATGAAGATCGTCTGTCTGCTATCCACTCGGTGTATGTCGATCAGTGGGACTGGGAGCGGGTGATGGCCGAGGGCGAACGTACCCCGGCGTATTTGCAGCAAACCGTGCGCAAGATTTATCAGGCGATCTGTCTGACTGAAAAAGCGGTATGCGCTGAGTATGGTTTGACCCCGTTCCTGCCGGCTGACATCCACTTCATGCACAGCGAGCAGTTATTGCAGCGTTATCCCCATTTGAGTGCTAAAGAGCGTGAGCGGGCGATTGCCAAGGAGTTGGGCGCGGTATTCCTGATGGGGATCGGCGGTACATTGTCTGATGGTCAGGCGCATGACTGCCGTGCGCCAGATTACGATGATTGGAGTTCGATCGGGGTTGATGGGTTGGCCGGTCTGAACGGTGACATTCTGGTGTGGAACCCGGTGCTGGATGATGTGCTGGAGCTGTCATCGATGGGTATTCGCGTTGATGCCGATGCACTGCGTCGTCAGGTTGCGCTGACCGGTGATGAAGATCGCTTGCAACAAGCCTGGCACCAGCGTCTGCTGGCCGGTGAGATGCCGCAGACCATTGGTGGCGGTATTGGCCAATCTCGTCTGACGATGCTGTTGCTGCAACGTCCGCATATTGGTCAGGTGCAGTGCGGGGTGTGGGCGCCTGAGCTGCATCAGCAAATTGACGGTCTATTGTAAGTTAGCGTTTTTAATAAGAGGGCGTCGTAACTCGTCGCTAAAAAAGGAAAGGCGGTTACGCAAGCCTAGGTTTATTGGGTAATGGGTTGTTTTATCGCTGCGAGACAGGCGATCGGGAAACCCACCGTAGTGAGCCGTTCACTGCGGTGGGTCTTTTTTTGTCTGTTATTTACCCCGTTGGCACTGTATCTGCCGCTAGGCTACTCACGCCCTCACAAGATTACAGTAAACCTTCGGCCTGCAAGGTGGCTTGTACCGCAGGGCGCGACTGGATACGGCTTAAGTAAGCTTGTACCTGTGGATAAGGGGTCAGTGCGATCGCCAACGGTTTAGACCAGTTCAAAATGGTGAACAGATAAGCATCCGCAATGCTGAACTCGTCGCCACAGGCGTAAGGAGCGGCGGTCAATTGTTGCTCGAGGGCGGTGAGCTGACCGTTGATCCGCGCTAAAACTTGCTGGCGGTACTCTGCGGGCATGGCCGGGTTAAACAGGCTGCCCCAACCTTTGTGCAACTCGGTGGCAATGAAGTTCAGCACTTCCAGCAGGTGGTAATGGGCGCGAGTGCCGGGTGCGGGTTGCAGATGAGCCTGCGGACACTGATCGGCCAGATATTGCAAGATTGCCACCCCTTCGGTCAGCACGCCGCCGTCTTCCAGCTGTAGCGCGGGAACTTGTCCTTTGGGGTTGATGTGGCGAAAATCGGCGCCTAGCTCGGTTTGTTTGGTTTTCAGATCCACTTTTTCCACGCTATACGGTAGCCCCAGCTCGTTGAGTACGATATGGGGAGAGAGTGAACAAGCACCTGGGGTATAAAACAATTTCATCTGGCAGCTCCTTGTTGCGTTGGTAGGGGGTGGGCCGGTTTTTCCTGCCGGTCATGGTCCGATCTGGCCATCATTGTTGGTAAATCATACAAAAAGAACAATAATGCAGCGAGCGCACGCTGGCTAGCAGAAAAAGTACGAGAAAGTGATTGACGACCGACGGTGAGGTGATTAATATGCGCGGCATTCGGTGAGTAGCGCAGCCCGGTAGCGCAACTGGTTTGGGACCAGTGGGTCGGAGGTTCGAATCCTCTCTCACCGACCAGCATTCATGAGAACCCAGCCTAATGGCTGGGTTTTTTGCTTTCTGGTGTTTGCCAGATCCCTGTCTGGCTTATCTTCATTCACTGCACTTCACTATTTTTCTTCTCTTCCGCAGTTTCTCGCCTTCTGTTTCGTTCTTTATCTACATTTGCGACTTTTCTATTACTGTTTCTATGCGGTTGCGGTGCGATGTTGTGATCTGGATGCTATGCATCGGTTGCCATACCTTCTTCTTATTAGTAGTCTTTTAACAACATATTTGGTGAATAATCAGACAGATAACTGCGCGTTTGTTCCATTTAATCCGTTATAAGCAATGTTAAACTTTGATGTCGTAGACCTGATTTATAAAAAGAACATCCCAAGAGTCATGAGAATGCGCTGGTTAATGGTGTGGCAGAACGCCGCGGCCAAGTTTTTTACTGCCTTGTTGCTGCTGACAGTCGCGGCGGTGGTGCTATACCCGGTATTTGCCCAACGGGTCGTCCGTATTGATGGCCTGACGGCTGACAGTGTCGAGCCGATCGACGATCGGGTGCGGGGCGGCACCTCCGAGGCGGTGGTGAGTGTGGATAACGATGGCCGGATTAATCTGGATTGTCGGTTGACCGATGTCTATCGCTGGCCGTATTGCGAGGCGTCGCTGTTGGTGGCAGAGCCAGAATCTGGGTTAGATTTATCCACCTTTGACCGGATCCGGATAGCGTTGCGCTCTTCTGGTGAGGAGCCGCAATTTTGGCGCTTGTATCTGCGTAATTATGATCCGGCTTACTCACGCTGTGATGAACCTTTGTCCCACAAGGTCAACGAGCTGATCGTGCGTCCGGCAGACACCGGCAATCTGGTGGATGTACCGATGAGTGCTTTTCAGGTCGCCAGTTGGTGGATCAATGATTTTAAAGTGCCGGTGCAGCAAGCGTTGCCACAATTTGATCGGGTGTTTCAGCTTGAATTTGCGTCCAGTGAGGTGATCCCCGCCGGTGCTCACCGCTTGCAGATAGATTATGTGGAGTTCCACGGGAAATGGATTTCACAAGAGCATTACTATCTGGTGATCATCGCGGTGTGGGGCGTGAGTATGCTCGCTTACTTGCTGCTGATGCACGTGCAGATGCGTGCTCAATTGCTCAGTGCCCGCCAGCGCCAGCAGCAGTTATCGGAATTGAACCTGATGTTGAAACTGCGCAATGAAGAGGTGGAATATCAGGCCAAGTACGATCCGCTGACGGGCGCTTTGAACCGGTATGGTGCGCGAGCGCTGATGCTGGACATGTGGCGACCGACGAAGGCAGAAAATGAAGGTGCGATGATCTTGCTGGATATTGATCACTTCAAGCGGATCAACGATACCTACGGACATCTGGTAGGGGATGAGGTGCTCCAGCATCTGGCTCACCGTTGCCGCAGTGTTATCCCGGCCAATTGCCGCTTGGTTCGCTGGGGAGGTGAGGAGTTTATGCTGCTGTGCCCACAGATGACGCTATATAAGGCACAATACGTGGCAGAGCAGCTGCGCAGTGAGTTTGGGCAAACGCTGTGGCCGCTGGGGATCAGCGTGACGGCCTCTTTCGGCGTGGTTGAGCTAGGCGTGGGGGAGAACATGGCGGACACGATTTGCCGTGCGGATGTCGCCTTGTACCAAGCCAAGCAAAACGGTCGAAATTGTGTCTGTTTGGGATAATAGGGTCTGTTTGGGATGCTGGGCTGCGCTAAGCGTATCGTCGTCGCAATCAGTGTTGGTGCTACATCACTGGTGCGATACAGCCCGCGGCCCGGTGAACGCCCAGACCGCGGGGTGTTAGGCCAATGTGCCTATGCCTCTTTAGCTTGGAGGATTGGCCTGCGGCGGCTCCGGCGGCAGGTGGGTATTCTCCAACCAGACACCGAGGATAATTGCACAGGCACAGGCCAGTAAAATGGCCAGAAACCATGCCAGATACCACATGTTGACTACCTCTTTGATGATAGGGTGGCGGATGCGAGTGCCATCCGCCACGTGCTGCGTTGAGCAGTGTTTTAAAACAGCCAAAACAGAAAAAGTGCGCATGATGCCGTGATGGATTGAGGCCACAAAGTGACTCACAGACGTCAACGGCGACCTCAACGGCGGCTAATAGAGCTGATGATCATGCTGCTCGATGAAGTCGGCGTGTAGACGACCGAACATCTTGTAGTAACACCACGCGGTGTATAGCAGCACCAGCGGCAAGAAGATCGCCACGATGATCAGCATAATCTCCAGCGTTTCATGGCTGGAGGTTCCGTCCCATAAGGTCAGGCTTGCCACCGGATTGAGGCTGGATGGCATCACAAAGGGGAACAGAGTAAACCCAGCCGTCAGGATCACGCCGGCCTGAGTCAGCGAAGCGGTTAGAAAAGCCCAGCCAGACCAACGGCGCGCACTGGTGAGTAACGTCAGCAGCGACATCAGCACCACCAATGCGGGGAAGACCAGCATCCACGGATGGATAATGAAGTTATTGGCCCACGCTCCCGGCATGACCGCCACGCTTTTCAGTAGCGGGTTGGATGGCCCGTTAGGATCAGCATGCAATAGCAGATAGCCTGGGATCCCTTCCATCAGCCAATAGCCAGCCAGCAAGAAGCAGCACAGCAACAACCAGCCACTGCTGCGGGTGATCAGTCGCGCCCGTAATTGCAATACGCCGCCGGTTTTCAGTTGCAGATAGCAGCTGCCTTGCAGCAACATCATGCACAGGCTCAGCAGACCACACAGCAGCGCAAACGGGTTGAGCAACGCCCAGAAAGAGCCTTGATAACTGAGGTGCAGGTTGTTATCCAGCGTAAAAGGTACGCCCTGTAACAGGTTACCGAATACCACCCCGAACAGGACCGCCGGTACAGCACTGCCGATAAACAGTCCCCAATCCCACAGGTTACGCCAGCGAGCATCGGCAATCTTGCCGCGGTAATCAAAGGCCAGCGGTCGGAAAAACAGGGCGCTGAGTAAGATTATCATCGCGCTATAAAAACCGGAGAAGGCCGCAGCATAGACCAATGGCCACGCGGCAAATAGCGCCCCACCGGCTAAAACCAGCCACACCTGATTGCCTTCCCAGTGTGGGCCGACGCTGTTGAGTAAGATCCTTTTTTCGGTATCGTTGGTGGTGATAAATGGCAGCAGAGTACCAACCCCCATATCAAACCCGTCACTGACGACAAAACCAATCAAGATCACACCGATGAGCAGCCACCAGATAAGGCGCAAAGTTTCGTAATCAAACATTATCATCTCTCCTTAGGCCTGTGGGCGGGCCGCTTGTTCCAGTGCGTAGCGACCGGTGTGTAGACTGCTTGGCCCTAAGCGGGCGTACTTGATCATCAGATAGACCTCGGCGATCAAAAACAGGGTATACAGACCGCAGATCAGCAAGATAGAGAACCACAACTGACCCGGTGTCAGCGCTGAGTTAGCGGCGGCAGTGGGTAAGACATCCTGAATCGCCCACGGTTGGCGGCCAAACTCGGTCATAAACCAACCGGCCTCAATACAGAACCACGGCAGTGGCAGACTGAGCATGCAGATCCGCAGCAGACGCGGAGAGCTGGCGACTTTACCCCGAACGGTTTGAATGATGGCCGCCAACATCACCAGCGCAATCAACATGCCGCAACCAATCATGATACGAAAACTCCAGAACACCGGGGCCACTTCGGGGATGCTGCCTTTCATGGCGGCTTGGTACTGCTCGGTGGTGACGTGTGTCATGTCTGGCGCATACTGTTTCAGCAGCAGGCCAAAGCCCAAATCGGCTTTTACTTTATCGAAGGCGGCCTGAGTTTGTGCGTTGCTTTGG
>JBOFCH010000277.1:0-5163 GCA_051645985.1 Plesiomonas sp.
TAATCAGTACCCCACCGATCATCAGCAGGACTAACCACTGCCACAGCAGGGCTTGCCATGGGTTGTGGATCAGCGCATCAAAGGCGGCGCCGGTAGCCTGTGGGCTGCTAGAGAGCAAAGATCCATCGGCCGATTTGAAAATATAGGCAAAAACCCAACCGGCGACTTCCGAGTAAAAGCCCATGATCAAGTAGGCACAGACAACCCCCAGTAGGCCAATTACCCACCAGGCGGAGCGACGGGGCGCCAATTTGATAAAGGTCGTGATAGTATCTGCTTTGGCTGCTCGGCCAAGCGTTAATTCGGCAATCATGATGGGCAAGCCAATCAGCAAGGTGGCCAGCAGATAGACCAGCAGAAAACTGGCGCCACCATTGGCTCCCGTTAGATAGGGAAATTTCCAGATATTACCGAGTCCAACCGCTGAGCCGAGGGTGGCCGCAATCACACCGAAACTGGAGGTGAACCCATCGCGCTGCGCGGGTTTGGGTGTCGCATTACTCATAAATCAGAATATTCCTATTTTATTATGATACATAAACCATGAGTGCACGTATGTGTATTCTATCCTGCCTATTTATAGCCAAGCGCTTTTTGTCTGATTTATACTAACTCAATCATCGACATCATGCCCAAGTTTCACGCCTTGGCTATTTATGCTGAGTTTGTGCCAAGGTAGGAGATAAGATTACATGGAAAAACGTAAGCCGCGGGCATTCTGGCAGGTATGGCGGTGGACCTTTTTTGTTTTTATTCTGCTATTTTTTGTTGATGTCAGCGCGTTTTACGAGTTGTCGCGTCAGAATAAAATCGAACAACAGCGTTTTTTTGATACCGAAGCGCAAGCGTATGTGGCGAGAGTTCGGGTCTCTATCAATACCGATCTGCAATTGCTGACTTCATTATCACTGGGCTTTCGGCTCAATAATTACGTGCCATTAAGGGATATTCGCGCTTATATCGACAGTATGCAGTTAAGTGCCCCACGAACTATTAAGTTACAGTGGTTTCCTCGGGTAAAGCGGGAGCAGGCAACGCCATTTTTACAGCAAATGCGCACTATTTACCCGCACTATCAGTATCAACGTGGGCTATTTGGTGAAAATACACCATTAGCATCGGTATTAGCGCAGTCTTATATTTTCCCCTTGGCCTTTGTATATCCGGATACAGAGCAAAATCAGCAATACCTGGGCTTGCTATTTGGTGGTAAAAAACATGACTCTTATTTGGCTGATATTCAAGAGGGTGCCGAGCAAGTTATTACAGCGCCGATCCAGTTATGGGGTCAGCAGATAAAAAATAATAACACTAAAAATGGTTTTCTGGTGATCAATGCCGTGCGTAACATTCAAGATAAAAGTCTGGATGGCATATTTGTTTCGGTGATTAACAGTTATGCTTATTTTTCGCATGTGCTTGAGACGATTAATCCACGCCCCGGTATGACGCTCCGTATTAGTGATGAATTGTCTGTGCCTGAAGTGATTTTGTATCAATCTATGCCTGCGGTGCACGTGAGTGTCCCATCTGGGCCACCGATGCAGCATGTGGAATATATTTCCCAAGGCGATCGACAATGGAAGGTGACGGTGACCGGTCATTGGGCGCTGTACGCTGAAAATCGGTTGCTGCTGAAAATACTTTGGTGGGGCGGACTGGTGGTCTCGCTATTGGTGAGCCTGATTGTGGGCTATGCGGTAAACCGTACGGGTCTGTATGAGTTTTTGCTACAGCAGCGAACCCGTGAGCTAGAGTTTATGCTGGAGCATGATCATCTGACGCGGGTATTAAATCGCCGAGCCTACGATCGGTTATTGGGTGAGTTTTGCCAGAGTGGACAACCGTTTACCCTGTTTATGATCGACATGGATTACTTCAAACGGATCAACGATTGCTTTGGTCATGCGGCTGGGGATGCGGCGCTGATTGAGGCGGCGTTGCGGTTACAGCAGGCTGCGGGGAGTGGTACCTATCTGGCGCGTATTGGTGGTGATGAATTTGCGCTGATGACTCCGGAGACGGATAGCGCAGCGATACAGCGGCTGGGAGAGCAGATGCTCGACGCGGTGCGGGCGCCGACGTTTAGTTTCCGTCAGCAGCCTATTCATCTGAGTATCACGCTAGGGGCGGCCGTGTATCGCCACGGACAAAACCCAGATCAAGTCCAAGATTGTGCCGATCAGGCGTTGTATGCCGCGAAGCTGCGTGGACGGGGACGCTGCATGCAATATGTGCAATACATGAACGGGTGCGCGGAATAACCTGATATACATCACATAATTTAGGTAATATGTTGTATGTTAATTGTTTAGATTTGGCATTCGTCACATATCGGCCGGCAGCTCTTCGCTACAGTATTAACTTAATAGTGCAAGGACTCGCCTCCTGTATTCTGACCCATTCGATTAAAAGAAGGAGCCATGACCATGGCGAAATCAGATGTATTCCACCTTGGATTGACTAAAAGTGACCTGAAAGGCGCCACGTTGGCAATTGTTCCGGGCGATCCGGAGCGGGTGAAAAAAATTGCTGAGCTGATGGATAACCCGGTTCATCTGGCCAGTCACCGTGAGTTTACGTCTTGGTTGGGCGAACTGGATGGCAAGCCAGTGGTGATCTGCTCTACCGGGATCGGTGGGCCTTCTACTTCGATTGCCGTGGAAGAGCTGGCACAACTGGGCGTGCGTACTTTCCTGCGTGTAGGCACTACCGGTGCCATTCAGCCACACATCAATGTCGGTGATGTGCTGGTTACTACTGCCTCTGTACGTCTGGACGGTGCGAGCCTGCACTTTGCACCAATGGAATACCCTGCGGTGGCAGACTTTGACTGTACCACTGCGCTGGTTGCGGCAGCGAAAGATCGCGGTGCGAAGACCCATATCGGTATTACCGCTTCTTCTGATACCTTCTACCCAGGTCAAGAGCGTTATGACACCGTTTCTGGCCGTGTGGTGCGTCGCTTCCAAGGCTCGATGCAAGAGTGGCAGGAGCTGGGCGTGATGAACTACGAAATGGAATCCGCGACCTTGCTGACCATGTGTGCGAGCCAAGGCTGGCGTGCCGGTATGGTGGCGGGTGTGATCGTCAACCGTACCCAACAGGAAATTCCGAACGCCGAAACCATGAAAGCAACCGAAAGTGATGCGGTGCAGATCGTGGTGGAAGCGGCGCGTCGTCTGCTGGACTAAGCACACGGTCTTTTCTGTACGACCTTCTCTGTACTCTCTGTATTAAATGCGGGCTGCATGAATGTGGGTTGTTGATAAAAAAACGCGGCTAAGGCCGCGTTTTTTTATGCCCGTGATCCGGCGAGCGGTGGTCGCTCGGTTTTAGCCGTCAGAATGCTTATAATGGCGGTCGCCGCCGAGAAAAGGACAGCCGATGAAATATAAAGATCTGCGAGAATTTATCACCCTGCTGGAAGCGCGGGGAGAGTTGAAACGCATCCGAGTGCCGGTATCGCCGGATCTGGAGATGACCGAGATTGCTGATCGCGTGTTACGCGCTGGTGGGCCGGCCCTGCTGTTTGAACATCCGATCGGCTATGCCATGCCGGTACTGTGCAATCTATTCGGTACACCGCAGCGGGTGGCGCTGGGGATGGGGCAAGATGATGTCAGCGCCCTGCGTGATGTGGGTCAGCTGCTGGCGTTTCTCAAGGAGCCAGAGCCACCCAAGGGTTTTCGCGATCTGTGGGAGAAAATGCCCAAGTTTCGTCAGGTGTTAAATATGCCGACCAAGCGTCTCAGTAGCGCCCCGTGTCAGGAGGTGGTGCAGCAGGGCGAAGCGGTGGATTTAACGAGCTTGCCAGTGATGCGCTGCTGGCCGGAAGATGCGGCGCCGTTGGTAACGTGGGGGCTGACCGTGACCCGTGGGCCGGTGCGCGAGCGGCAAAATCTGGGGATCTACCGTCAGCAGCTGCTCGGCCGGAATAAATTGATCATGCGCTGGTTGTCGCACCGCGGCGGCGCGCTTGATTTTCAAGAATGGCAGCAGGCCCATCCCGGCGAGCGTTTCCCTGTGGTGGTGGCGTTGGGCGCCGATCCGGCGACCATCTTGGCTGCGGTAACGCCGATCCCGGATACCTTGTCGGAGTACGCATTTGCCGGTTTGTTGCGTGGTACCAAGACCGAAGTGGTGAAGTGCTTAACCTGCGATCTGGAGGTGCCCGCCTCGGCGGAGATTGTGCTGGAAGGTTATATCGAGCCGGGTGAGATGGCACCGGAAGGGCCGTATGGCGATCATACCGGCTATTACAATGAAGTGGATAACTTCCCGGTCTTTACCGTCACCTGCGTCACTCGCCGTCGCGATGCTATCTATCATTCCACCTACACCGGACGGCCACCGGATGAGCCAGCCGTGCTCGGCGTGGCGTTGAACGAAGTGTTTGTGCCCTTGTTGCAAAAGCAGTTTCCTGAGATTGTCGATTTTTACCTACCGCCGGAAGGGTGCTCGTACCGCATGGCGGTGGTGACCATGAAGAAGCAGTATCCGGGACATGCTAAGCGGGTGATGATGGGCGTCTGGTCGTTTTTACGTCAGTTTATGTACACCAAATTTGTGATTGTGTGTGATGATGACGTCAATGCTCGCGACTGGAATGATGTGATCTGGGCCATTACGACCCGGATGGATCCGGCGCGCGATACCCTGCTGGTGGAGAATACGCCGATTGACTATCTGGATTTTGCCTCGCCGGTGTCCGGTTTAGGCTCCAAGATGGGGATGGATGCGACCAGTAAGTGGCCGGGGGAAACCGATCGGGAATGGGGACGGCCGATAGCGCGCGATCCGCAGGTGGTCGCTAAGATAGATGCGATTTGGGATAGCTTGCAACTTGACGCTTGAGTGGCGGCGCACCGCCGGAGTGGCTCATCGCTTGCTGCATCCGGTATCGAAATGTGCCGCTTATGTGCCATTTATGTGCCGTTAACACGCACCGTGCAAGTAACGCCCGCAATAGACAAAAACAATAGACAAGAAAACGCCGCCCGGGCGGCAGAGGAAAAGTCATGACAACGTTTTGCTGTAAAGTGTCGCTGGTTGAGCCGATCACCGAAACCGTCTACCGGGTCCGGCTGCTGCCGGATCAGGCGGTCAGTTTTCGCGCCGGTCAGTATCTGATGGTGGTCATGGGGGAGCGGGATAAGCGTC
>JBOFCH010000278.1:0-5268 GCA_051645985.1 Plesiomonas sp.
CGCAGGGTTTGCAAGACGCCAAGCGCCTGCTCCAACGCGGTGGACAGGGCAGTAATATCCTGATTAACCTGCTGCTCTTGCAAGATGAAGTCGTAGTGTTGTTGTAGGGCGCCGTTTTTGCGACCGGCATCGGTGAGGAACGCTTCAAACATCTCGCCGTAACGCTCTTCCAACAGGGGGAGTTGGGCGACCAACCCTTTGAAAGCATAACCCAGTCGGGAAACATTAATATTGTTGGTTTTCATGGCTTTTTCGATAAAAGCCGGATCTTGACTGGCGAGCGCATCAGAGGTGGTCTTATCCATCTCGCGCAAGCTGTTAAAAAATGAGCCGCTGATGAGTTTTAGCGCTTCGTTATCACCGTTGTCGATCAGCGTTTTCAGCCCGTATTGCAGCTCCATCTTTTTATTTTGAAAGCGTTGAACGGCGTTGGTGATGGTTTGGCGACCGCGTAAAATCGCGTCATATTGCTGGAAAATTTTTACGGCCGGCTCGAAGTAGTGCTGCTCGATATCCACGAGTTGGGATATCGGCGTATTTTCGTGCTCGGCATTGCGTTGTTTGAACTCGTCTAATTGTTGCAGGTAATCACGACGACTTTGTTCAAATGCGCCTTGGTGGCTAGCGAGTAAGCGCGGATCGCGACTGGCAACAAAGGATTTGAACCACTTGTCAGCGGTGAGTAAGGATAAGGTTAGCTCGGAAGCGGCCTCAGTAACCGGCACGGCTTCTTGGGTGACTTCATCCAGACTGGATTTCATCTGACCGGAGACATTGAGGGCAAACAGGTTGGCAGCAATAAATGCCGCAACCAGTACGACAAAACCGATCACCATATGGCGAATCACAGAAGCGTTTTTTTTCTTGTCCATAGAATTCAACATCACAGATATGAATGCGCGACATCCGGTATCATGCTTACTGTTTATGGTAAACATAGCCTGTAAGTACAGAAGGTCAGTTTGACCCTCATTGATCTGAGTATCGGCAGCGCCGAAATGGGGTTGAATTGTAACGGCAAGTGATGTGTTGATTTTTCGAGACAAATAACGGATTTACAATACGGTTTCAGTCGGCTTGCAGTAATGTGACACCGTTGTATGCACCGGCCAAGTCAGCCATACTAACCGGCATTGTTAATGGCGGAATGTTAAGGGGAGCAAATCATGCCAGAAGAAACAATTTTCAGTAAAATTATCCGTCGTGAGATCCCGGCTGATGTGGTGTATCAAGATGAACTGGTGACGGCATTTCGTGATATCAGCCCGCAGGCACCGACGCATATTCTGATTGTGCCTAACCATTTGATCCCAACAACCAATGATGTACAGCTTGAGGATGAATTGGTCTTGGGGCGGATGATCACGGCGGCAGCGAAAATTGCGGCAGCAGAAGGTGTGGCGGAAGATGGCTACCGTCTGGTGATGAACTGTAATCGTCATGCTGGTCAGGAAGTGTTCCATATTCATATGCACTTACTGGGTGGTCGTCCGTTAGGGCCATTGTTAGCTCGCTAAGATGGCTCGCTGACTTAGCGGGTTGAGATAGCATGTTAATACGCCGGATTGTGTCCGGCGTAGTTGTATCAGGCTGCCATTTTCGGTTATTCAAGAGCGCTTGATTGAACGCTGTTAATCGAGAGTCGTTAATCGAAATCAGCCAATTATTAACAAGGAGTCAGGTCATGCGGTCAAGGCGAGCCGTTGGAGTACTGTTATGTCTGTTGCTTGCCGGATGTGCCGGACGTGGATTTACGGGCTTTCAGGTAGACCAGCAACCGCTGGTATTGGCTGATGAAACACTGAGTCAGCAGGTCGCCGTGCAAAGTCACCGCATTGGGTTTGGTCAACCGCTGCGTGTTGCGCTGCAACTGCATAACGTACAAGACCAGCCACTAACGCTGGCGTATCGCTTGTATTGGTATGATGCGCAGGGTATCGAGCTGGATAACGATCCGGCACCGTGGCAACAGATCACACTTTCCGCCCATCAGGTATGGTCGCGTCAGATTACGACGCAAGAGCCGCAAGCCCGGTATTATCGTCTGCATCTGCGCCCAGTGTCGCCAGCCTTAACCATGACGACACCATGAAGAGTAACGAACCGGCCAGCGTGACTGAACTGGCGAACCTCGATATTTGGCCGACGGCCGTGCGGGAGATTCGTCCGCTCACGGGGTTGTCTGGTGGTAGCCTATTGGTCACGTTAGATAATGGTCAGCGTTATGTCGCGCGTGGGCAAGATCCCCTGTTGCAGATGCAGGGCGTTAGCCGGGAGCATGAAGCACAGGTGTTAAACGCCATTCGAGAGCAGGTCACAAGGTTAGAGGCTGAACCGCTTGGTACGAATTTTTTGCCTCGGGTGATCGGCCAGCATCCGCGTTGGTTGATCGTTAGCTGGTTGAAAGGCACTCCATGGTCATCGGATCTGGCTACCGATGAGGCCGCGCAACAGCACCTTATTGCATTAATGCGCCGCTTTCATCCGCTTGATTGTCCGGTGTCATTGGAGATCCCCGTACGTCTTCATCATTACCGACAGCTGCTGGATTTAGCATGTCATCCTCGTGCACTATTTTCCCTTTATGAGTGTTTCACTCGGCAGCGCCCGCCGCGTAGATGGTTCCCGGTGTTGGCACACCATGATATCCATCCCGGAAATTTACTCTGTCATGGCGCTACACTGGCGCTGATCGATTGGGAATATGCAGCGCGTAGCCCGCTGGCGTGTGAGTTGATTTTGCTGTTTGAGGCGAACGGATTTAATGCCGAGCAGCGAACCCGCTTTTGTGAATACTACGCGCATGCCCTATATCTATATAATGCATCACCGGATAATACGTCACCGGTTTTGCAAGAGGCTCCCGTAATGACCGCACCCGATGGGGATGCGCATCGGGTGAATACTCAGGTTAACAAGAGTCACGCTAACATGCAGTGGCTCAGCCAACTGCATCAAGATATTCGCCGTTGGCAGCCGTGGTGCGAAATGTTGATGGGAATGTGGAGCGCAATCCGCTTTCAACAAACAGGCGCGGCACACTATGCGCTATGGCGAGACAATTATCTGGCCGCCGCAGAACAATCGTTGCTTGTTGCGAACCAAGAATGACATACAGTTAAGCGGTGATTGCCTTCGCTGAGCTTATTGACCAGAGAGGGAAGGCGATCATAGGTAAATTCGGTAAATTGGATAAAACGACAGGTGACATCGGTGCTAACCGGTGTCCATTTCTGCGTAAGACAGGAGAAACAATGTGGGTCCGGTAATGCTCGATGTGCTCGGTTACGAGTTAGATGCGGAAGAGCGCGAAATTTTACGCCATCCGCTGGTGGGCGGCGTGATTTTCTTCGCCCGCAATTATCATGATCGTGAGCAGATGCAGGCGTTGGTCAGCGATATCCGCCGGACAGTGCAACGCCCGTTGTTGCTGGCTGTCGATCAGGAAGGAGGACGTGTACAGCGTTTTCGCGAAGGGTTTACCCGATTACCGGCACCACAGGCGTTTTCAGCGATGAACAGCTGGCCGCAGGCGCTGGAGCTGGCTTTTGAAAGCGGCTGGATGATGGCCGCAGAGTTACTGGCGATGGATATCGACCTCAGTTTTGCGCCGGTGCTGGACTTGGGTCATACCTGTGCGGCGATTGGTGATCGTGCGTTTGATGAAAATCCAGCTAAAGCACTGGATTTGGCCCGCAGTTATATTGATGGCATGCACTGTGCTGGTATGGCGGTGACCGGTAAACACTTCCCGGGTCATGGCGCTGTGTTGGCTGATTCCCATAAAGAAACGCCGCGCGACGATCGCCGCAAAGAAGACATTTTTAACCGTGATATGTCACTGTTCCGTCAACTCAATCAGGAAGGGCGCTTGGATGCGATGATGCCAGCCCATGTGATTTACAGTGATTGCGATCCGCTGCCAGCCAGCGCCTCACCGTACTGGCTGCAAGAGGTGTTGCGTAACGATCTGCAATTTGATGGCGTGATTTTTTCTGATGACTTGTCCATGGAAGGTGCGGCCGTGATGGGGTCTTACACTGAGCGGGCTGCAGCATCGCTGGCCGCGGGCTGTGATATGCTATTGGTGTGTAATAATCGCGCCGGTGCGGTACAGGTATTAGATACGTTACCGCATCAAACCTCGGCGCGTATTGCTCATTTGTTGCATAAACCCGCCGCATCGCGCAGTGAGCTTGAGGCTACCGAGCGTTGGGTGAGCGCACGTCAGCGTTTGCAACATTTGGCTGAGGCGTGGTTGGCACATAAAGAGCGTCTCAAAGGTTAATTAATCATGTTTCTAAGCGCGGCATTGGGCCGCGCTATTTTTATGGGTTTGTCATCATGGGTATATGATAAGACGATAATAAATCCATATTTTTTGCAAGAACACGTAAATTACTTTTCTTTTTGTTTTTCTTTCTTTATTTAAATTAACACTTTTATCTTTTATTTACGTGTGATTAAAACTGATAAAATAATGCGCGAATACTTAGTGTGCGCAACTATTGCTGTTTTGAGTCTCTACTTCTGCTTTGATGCTCTACTTCGCATGTATAATTATGCAATTCATCAATATGAAAAGAAAATTAATATTTTAGAGTGTTTTCACTTAAGCGTGCGTACTGGTTTTTTATCTTAATGAATTGTACTATGTAAATCACACAATCACCTCCCATAATGCTCACTCTTCATAAGAATAGCATCTATAAAATCAGGCAGTTGAGGTTTTATCTATAATGAGTTGGGGAAGACGGCATATCACCATTTGCGTATGCATTTCTCTTGTGCTGATGGGTTCCCTGCTGTTGCCATCGCTACTCAGTGAGCGTGTGGCAAAAGATATGCTTATCTGGAAAGCAGATACACTGGAAATCATGACGTTAAAACGGGATCAAATTATTAAAGATGCAATGATTAAAGATATTGCAGATCTTAAATTTGATTGTGGGAAGGATGATATTGAAACACTACGTAATTTAGATTTCTATGACAGCCAGTTCTGGATACAAGGGATAAAACTAGCCAATGGCTCAGGTTGCTCTAGTCTTGGGCCTGATTTGGATATTATTACTCGCAGCCAGATGAAAACATTAATCTATACGTTGGATAACTACCGCGTCGGTATTACGAGTACCGCTCAGCGTTATGGTGTTAATGGTGATCAAGTTATTTTCGCAAACGTTAAAGGTAATTACATCTACTGGGTGCTGAATGACGTCAGAACGTATGAGCAGTTGCAGACCCCTTGTAAAGACTGTTTTTATT
>JBOFCH010000279.1:0-19359 GCA_051645985.1 Plesiomonas sp.
CAGCAGCACCAGCCCACCCGCGGTTTGGAAGGCACTGAGCGGAATTTGCATGGCTTCGAGCAGCAGCTGACCAGCAATCAGGAAGAACAGTAAGATCCCGGTCGAGACCAAGATAGCTTTACTGGCAACGCGTCGACGATCCAGTGCGGATAACGAGGCGGTTTTGGAGAGATAAACGGGGATCGAGCCGATCGGATCGATGACTGCCCACAGTACAACAAACTGAACGATCAATGATTCAAACATGCACACTTCCTGGTTAAACGGGGCGCGGGCATTATAACCCCGTTTGGCTTTTCGGCTCACTTTGTTGTAGCAGGATCACCGCTTGCGTGCGGTTTTTTACCCCTAGCTTACGAAAGATAGCGGTCATGTGTGCCTTGACGGTGGCTTCGGACACATTGAGGTCGTAGGCAATCTGTTTATTCAGAAGGCCGGCACTGAGCATATCCAGTACACGCTGCTGCTGGGCGGTCAGGCTACTGAGCCGTGTTTGCAATTCGCGGGTTTGCGGATCGGGCTGTGGAGCATGCCGATCCAGATCGGCGGGGAAGACGGTGTCGCCAGCCAGAGCCTGTTCGATAGAGGCTATCAGAGCGCTGAGCTGGGCCGATTTAGGAATGAAGCCCAGTGCGCCGTGTTGGCGCACTTGATGGATAATCGTTGGATCGTCACTGGCGGAGATCACCACGATCGGCAGCAGCGGGTAATGCTGACGCAGGGTTTGTAAGCCGGAAAAACCATTAGCGCCCGGCATTTTCAGATCGAGCAGCAGTAGATCCGGATCAGGATGCTGCTCCAGCAGCTGTAGCAGGCTATCCAACGAGTCAGCCTCGAACAGCTCAGCATGGCTGACACTCAGCGCTAATGCTTGATGCAAGGCCGCACGGAACAGCGGGTGGTCGTCGGCGATCAGAAGGGTGTAGGCGCTGTCCATAGCATTCCCTGTGAGGACATGTTTCTATTACGTTAATCACAGGTAGCGGGTTTGAGCAATCTATTGCGTGCCCATCTGTGCGGCACGCAACAAAATTATTGCATGACGCGCTGTTGCAGATGTTGCAAGAAAGGCATTGCCGACATAAAGCCAGTGACCCGGCTTTGTGGGATCTCTTGTCCTTGCGGGTTAAAAAACAGCAAGGTGGGCAGACCCAGCACGTTGAGTTCACGCAGCAGGGCTTGATCGGCGGCGTTGTTGGCGGTGACATCGGCTTTGAGCAGCACCATATCGGCAAAGGTTGCTTGTACCTGAGGATCGCTGAACGTGTACTTATTAAACTCTTTGCAGGCCACACACCAATCGGCATACAGATCCAACATCACCGGTTTCCCGGCGGCTTGCTGCAATGCCTGTTGCAGCTCCGCCTGATTACGGATGGTGATAAAGTGCGGCTCTTGCGTCAGTGCGCGGGCCGCCGCTGCCGGTTGCGTTGGAAAGACCCAATCTTGCAGTGGACGAGCCAGCAAGATCATGCCAATCAGCGCCGCAATACGCAGAACGAGCAAACCACGGCGGTGTGCGGGCAGGGTACTGAACAGCCAACCCAAGGCGCTTAGGGCCAGCAGGCTCCACAGACGCAAAGTCCACACCTCGGGCAGCAGACGTGACAGTAAGAACACCGGCATGGCCAGCAATAAGAAGCCAAAACCGGTTTTGACCTGATTCATCCACGGGCCGCTTTTCGGCAGTAAGCGATTACCGAACAGGGCGACGCCCACCAGAGGTAATCCCATGCCGAAGGCCAGCAGGTATAACGTTAAGCCGCCAGTCAGCAGATCGCCGCTATTGGCGACATACAACAGGGCGCCGGACAGCGGCGCAGTCGTACATGGGGAGCAGATGAGACCGGCAATGGCCCCCATCAGGAATACCCCCGGAAGGCTGCCCCCCTTCTGTTGGCCGCTGAGCAGACTGAGCCGAGTTTGCAGCGCTGACGGCAGTTGCAGACTAAACAGGCCAAACATCGACAGGGCCAGCAGGGTAAATAAGACGGACAATCCGATCAGCACGTACGGGTGTTGCAAGGCGGCTTGAAATTGCAAGCCAGCCGCGGCCACGACCAGCCCAAGTAGAGTATAGGTGAGGGCCATCCCCTGAACATAAGCCAGCGACAGTGCCAGCGCGCGGCCGTGTGAATGGCGCTGTCCACCGCCTAATACGACGCCGGAGAGCAGGGGAAACATCGGTAGTACACAAGGGGTGAAGGCCAGCCCCAATCCCAGGACGAAAAACAGGAGTGGCGCCCAGCGGTTATCGGCCAGTCTGGAGGCCAGTTTTTCCTGCTCTGGGGCGCTATCGCTGGGGGTGGTTGGGGTGGTGGCGATGGCGGCGTCAGTATGGGGTTGTGCGCCGCTGCTATTGGTGGCGGCTATGACTGTATTCAGCGGGACGGTGCGGGTTTCCGGTGGGTAGCACAAGCCCGCGGCTGCACAGCCCTGATAGGTGACGGTGACGCTCGGTTGCTGGCCAGTGGCGGCAATTGGGATGGTCAGGGTCAGCGGCTGCGCAAAAATCTGGGTTTCGCCGAAAAACTCATCGTGATGTGCGGTACCCGGCGGCAGGGTAAACTGCCCTAGTGTGGCCTGATTGGCGCTGACACTCAGCGAGTGGCGATACAGGTAATAGCCGTCTTTGACCTGCCAGTGCAGCTTGAGCTGATCGCCTTGCTGTTGAAAATCAAACGGGAAAGCGTCGTCCACCGGGACAAAGCCCGGTGCACTGGATTTGGGAAACAGATTTAGCGCCAGTGCGCTGGTGCTGAGCAGCAGCAGACCGATTAACGTAATGAGGCGCTGAGCCATGTCAGATACTCCTTGTCACCTTCTTCAACGGCTAACACCAAGATCTCTGGTGTCTGGTAAGGATGCAGTTCGCGCAGACGTGCCTGCATGCCTGCCAGATGTTGGGTATCGGTTTTAAAAATCAGCTGAACTTCTGGCTCTTCGTGTACTGTCCCTTCCCAGCGATAGACCGACAGCATGCCGGGCAGCAGGTTAGCACAGGCTACCCACTGTTCGTGGACCAGTGTCCGTGCCAGCATTTGGGCACAGGTTTGATCTGGCGCGGTGCACAGCACCAGACGGGCAGAAATCGCCGGTGTCACGGAATTCATTACATCAGGCTCTCGGTTGGATAAAACATATACCGGCGTACTATACCTTAAACCGGCACAGAGTGGAGGGGGCGTCGCTGGCAACGTGTCGCTTGGTGTGCAGTTTGGTGTTCGGTGTGTGGCGTATTGAATGCGTGTGGCCGCAGGGCGTGCGATGTCCCGCGCGCATGACGAGCATGAATGGTGACGCGCTAGAGGGGAGTGAGGTTGAGGGGGAAGCCCCAGCAAAACAACAGGCACCGCGTAGGGTGCCTGTATTATTCGGTAGGTGAGTCAAGGCGTTAGGCGCGATTACAGCACCATACCACCGACCAAGAAACCGAAGATGACGGACAGGCTGATACACAGCACGCCTGGGATCATGAATGGGTGGTTGAATACCGCTTTACCGATCCGGGTTGAGCCAGTGTCATCCATTTCTACTGCCGCCAACAAGGTTGGGTAGGTAGGCAGTACGAACAGGGCAGATACCGCAGCGAAAGATGCGATAGCCGTGACCGGTGCTACGCCCAGCGCCAGAGCCGCAGGCAGCAACGCTTTGGCGGTTGCCGCTTGGGAGTACAGCAGCATTGCAGCGAAGAACAGCACCACAGCCAGCATCCAAGGGTATTGGTTCAGAATTGAACTGGCGGTTTCCTTGATACCGTCTAAGTGAGCGGAGACGAAGGTATCACCCAGCCAAGCCACACCCATCACACAGATACAGGCGGACATACCGGATTTGAAGGTGGCTGCGTTAACGATTTTACCGGAGTCAATTTTGCAAAATACGGTAATAGCCGTGGCTGCGGTCAGCATGAACGCGATGATGGCGTCATTACGTGGCATTACCGGGTTTTCAATCAGGCCCACGGTTGGGGAAATTGCGGTGGCATAGGCCATTACGGCCAGGATCGCCAGCAGGAAGATGCCCACAGACAGCTTAGAGCCTGGCAGCAGGGTCACTTCTTTAGTGCCACGCAGTTTGATTTGGCCTTTGGCCAGACGCTCTTGATAAACCGGATCATCTTTCAGCTCACAACCCAAGAAGTTGGTCACGAAAGAGGTCAGGATCACGGCGGCCAGTGTTGTGGAGATACAGATCCCGAGGATTTGCAGGTAGCTCACACCCAGTGGCTCCATGATGCCGGAGAAGAACACCACTGCCGCGGATACCGGGGAAGCGGTGATCGCAATCTGGGAAGACACTACGGCGATGGACAGTGGACGGGAAGGACGAATTCCCTGCTCTTTCGCCACTTCAGCAATGACCGGCAGAGTAGAGAACGCGGTGTGACCGGTACCGGCCAGCAGCGTCATGAAATAGGTGACCAGTGGTGCTAAGAACGTGATTTGTTTTGGGTGTTTGCGCAGCAGTTTTTCGGCTTCGCTGACCAGGTAATCCATACCGCCAGCCACTTGCATCGCTGCGATGGCAGAGATAACCGCCATGATAATCAGAATAACATCCCACGGAATATTACCCGGTTTCACGCCCATTAACGCGAGGACAATGACACCAAGACCGCCGGCAAAACCGATCCCGATGCCGCCAATACGTGCACCAATAAAAATGCCGATGAGAACAACGGCTAACTCCATCCACATCATAGTAATATCTTCTCCAAAAGGTGTCGGACGACAAGAATCCTTTATTTGTAATAACGACACCAACTGAACTACAAAAAGCCGGCAGGAGCCGGCTTTATTGTGCGTTCAAGCTGATTACGCGTGTTCTTCTTCCGTGAAACGTTTTGCTTTGTACTGAGGGTTCATCAGGTTCTCAACAGACAGGATGTCGTCCAGTTGCTCTTCGGTCAGCAGACCGCGCTCCAGAACAACTTCACGTACGCCCTTGCCGGTTTCAGCACAAATCTTACCTACGATGTCACCGTTGTGGTGGCCGATGAATGGGTTCAGGTAAGTCACGATCCCGATAGAGTTGAATACGTAGGCAGCGCATTTTTCTGGGTTAGCGGTGATGCCATCGACGCAGAAGTCACGCAGGTTCACACAGGCATTTGCCATGATAGAAATGGACTCGAACATCGCTTGGCCAATCACTGGCTCCATCACGTTCAGCTGCAACTGACCGGCTTCGGCAGCGAAAGTGATAGCGGTGTCGTTACCGATCACTTTGAAGCAAACTTGGTTAACCACTTCTGGGATCACTGGGTTAACTTTGGCTGGCATGATGGAAGAGCCGGCTTGCAGCTCTGGCAGGTTGATCTCTTTCAGACCCGCACGTGGGCCAGAAGACAGCAGACGCAGGTCATTACAGATCTTAGACAGTTTCACGGCAGTACGCTTGATAGCGCCGTGTACCATCACGTAAGCACCGCAGTCAGAGGTTGCTTCGATCAGGTCTTCAGAGATCACGCATGGCAGACCCGTTACGCTGGACAGGTGGCCGATGATAGTAGAAGAGTAACCTTCTGGTGTGTTAACACCGGTACCGATAGCGGTGGCACCCAAGTTCACTTCCAGCAGCAGCTCTGCGGTACGCTTCAGGTTGCGGATCTCTTCTTGCATCAGTACTGAGAACGCATGAAATTCCTGACCTAAGGTCATTGGAACCGCGTCTTGCAGCTGGGTACGACCCATCTTCAGTACTTTAGCAAATTCAGTTGCCTTGTTGTCGAAACCGACTTTCAGGTATTCGATCTTCTCAATCAGCTGCATGATGCTGTTGTAGACAGCAATACGGAAGCCGGTTGGGTAGGCGTCGTTGGTGGACTGGCTGGCGTTCACGTGGTCACATGGGTTGATCACGTCATAACGGCCTTTTTCCAGACCCATCAGCTCCAGTGCAACGTTAGCCACTACTTCGTTGGTGTTCATGTTGACAGAAGTACCGGCACCGCCCTGATAGACGTCAGTCGGGAATTGGTCCATGCATTTGCCGGTGGTCAGGATCAAATCACAAGCTTTAACAATCATATCGCCGACATTCGCCGGGATAGCGCCCAGCTCTTTGTTGGCCAGAGCAGTGGCTTTCTTCACCATCACCATGCCGCGTACGAATTCCGGTACGTCAGAGATGGTGGTGTTGGAGATGTTAAAGTTTTCGATAGCGCGCAGAGTATGGATGCCGTAGTAGGCATCAGCAGGCACTTCGCGGGTACCCAGCAGGTCTTCTTCGATACGAATGTTGTTAGCCATAATAGGTAAACCTTGAATGTACGGGTAATGAGTTTGTTAAAGTATAGTGTGTCGTTTTTATGCAAAACGGCAGGAAAAATTACCGTTCTTCCGTGAAAGTGTAGGTGATCTTATTGGAATGGGCGGGGGAAAAATTTACCTAGATCACTTTTTGTTGCATGTTACCTAAATAGAGTTAATAAATGTGATCCCACTCACGTGTAATTGAGAGGAAAATCCCACTACAGTGAGCACCGGATTGAAATTGCGGTCCGTCACCCCCATTTAATACCTTAACGCTGTTACGCATCAAGGAGCACATAGTGCGTCTTTTCTCTCTGTTGTTGCTGTTATTTCTGCCGTTTATTGAGATAACCATATTCATTCAAGTCGCTGATCAGATTGGCGGCTGGACAACGCTAGCGCTGGCACTGCTGGCTTCAATGGTGGGGGTATCACTGATCCGCAGCAAAGGGGTCAAGACATTGATGCTGATCCAGCAAAAGCTGGCGCAGGGCGAAATGCCGGCGCAAGAAGTGGTACAGGCGGGGATGCTGGTCATTGCCGGTATTTTGCTGATTATTCCTGGATTTTTGACCGACTTCGTGGCGCTGATCCTGCTACTGCCGTGGGTACAGAAGGCACTGGCGCATTGGGTATTGCCGCGGATGCAGATTATTGGCACCGGCGGTGCGCGCTTTGGCCAGTTCGGCAACGGCGATCAGAGCGGCCACCGTACCTTTGACGGTGAGTTTGAGCGCAAAGATCCGCCGGCAGAGAAAGGGCCGGACGATCAGGATCAACCTCCACGTCTGCGCTAAGCCACTCAGTCACTAAATATGGGATATGGGTGGCGCTGGGTCGAGCCGTCGCGGCATATAGCCAGGCCATTCGGGCATGATGCCGCTTGCCAAGTATGCTGTCTGTACTCGCAGTCCGTACTATGTGATGGCATCAGTGTAACGGCACCCGTGAGGCGGCGGGATGAATGTGATCTATTTCTCGATTCATCCTTTTTTTCGGCCGGAATAAAAAAATTTTTGTTTGCCCCCTTGAAGCGGCCTTGGGTGTCCCCCATTTCATTACCACAGCGCGGCAGGCGTAAGGCTTGCCGCCGGACTTTCAACTACACAGCCGGTATGGAATTCCGGGTGTTAAATTTGTTATCTGGAGAGTAGAAACGATGAACATTCGTCCACTGCATGACCGTGTAATCATTAAGCGCAAAGAAGTTGAATCCAAGTCTGCTGGCGGCATCGTATTGACCGGATCGGCAGCGGGTAAGTCTACCCGGGGTGAGGTGTTGGCTGTTGGTAACGGCCGCATTTTGGACAACGGCGAAGTGAAGCCGTTGGACGTAAAAGTAGGTGACGTCGTGATTTTCAACGATGGCTACGGCGTGAAGAGCGAGAAAATTGACGGCGAAGAAGTGCTGATCATGTCCGAAAGCGACATTCTGGCTGTAGTTCAGGCCTGATAACCGCTCACTGCTTTTAACCCTTAACACACTTTTTGAAGGAAGAATCTGTCATGGCTGCAAAAGACGTGAAGTTTGGCAATGATGCACGCGTAAAAATGCTGCGTGGTGTAAACGTACTGGCGGATGCCGTAAAAGTAACTTTAGGCCCGAAAGGCCGTAACGTGGTGCTGGATAAATCTTTCGGTGCACCAACCATCACTAAAGATGGTGTATCTGTAGCACGTGAAATTGAGCTGGAAGACAAGTTCGAGAACATGGGTGCCCAGATGGTGAAAGAAGTTGCCTCTAAAGCAAACGATGCGGCGGGTGACGGTACAACTACTGCAACCGTACTGGCACAGGCTATCGTGAACGAAGGCCTGAAAGCGGTTGCTGCGGGTATGAACCCGATGGATCTGAAGCGCGGTATCGACAAAGCGGTGATTGCGGCGGTTGAAGAGCTGAAAGCGCTGTCCGTACCTTGTGCTGACACCAAAGCGATTGCGCAGGTGGGAACCATCTCTGCCAACTCCGACGAAACCGTCGGTACTCTGATCGCAGAAGCGATGGAGCGTGTTGGTAAAGAAGGCGTGATCACCGTAGAAGACGGCACCGGCCTGCAAGACGAGCTGGACGTGGTAGAAGGTATGCAGTTCGACCGCGGTTACCTGTCACCATACTTCATCAACAAGCCAGAAACTGGTTCTGCTGAGCTGGATAATCCATTCATCCTGCTGGTAGACAAGAAGATCTCCAACATTCGTGAACTGCTGCCTGTGCTGGAAGCGGTTGCGAAGTCCGGTAAGCCACTGATGATCATCGCCGAAGATGTGGAAGGCGAAGCACTGGCAACACTGGTGGTGAACACCATGCGCGGTATCGTGAAAGTGGCTGCGGTTAAAGCGCCAGGTTTCGGTGACCGTCGTAAAGCGATGCTGCAAGATATCGCAACCCTGACCAACGGTACTGTGATCTCTGAAGAGATCGGTATGGAGCTGGAAAAAGCGACGCTGGAAGAGCTGGGTCAGGCTAAGCGTGTTGTGATCACCAAAGACAACACCACCATCATCGATGGCGTGGGTGATGAAGCCACTATCCAAGGCCGCGTAGCACAAATTCGTCAGCAGATCGAAGAAGCGACCTCGGACTACGACCGTGAAAAACTGCAAGAGCGTGTGGCGAAACTGGCCGGCGGTGTGGCAGTGATCAAAGTCGGTGCGGCGACCGAAGTCGAAATGAAAGAGAAGAAAGCACGCGTAGAAGATGCCCTGCATGCGACTCGTGCGGCGGTAGAAGAAGGCGTGGTTGCGGGTGGCGGCGTGGCGCTGGTTCGTGTAGCTAGCAAGCTGCTGGATCTGCGTGGCCAAAACGAAGAGCAAAATGTGGGGATCCGTGTCGCTCTGCGCGCCATGGAAGCGCCACTGCGTCAAATCGTGATCAACGCCGGTGAAGAAGGCTCCGTGATCGCCAACAACGTGAAAGCCGGTGAAGGTAACTACGGTTACAACGCGGCAACCGAAGAGTACGGCGACATGCTGGAAATGGGGATCCTGGATCCAACCAAGGTAACCCGTTCTGCGCTGCAATACGCGGCCTCAGTCGCTGGTCTGATGATCACTACCGAGTGCATGATCACCGACCTGCCTAAGGAAGAGAAAGCTGACATGGGTGCCGGTATGGGCGGCATGGGTGGCATGGGCGGCATGGGCATGATGTAATCAGCCCTTGCTGACTCGCTCAGCTTGGTAAGACTAAAAAACCCACCGTTCGGTGGGTTTTTTATTGCCTCTGATTTGGCGTTATGCTTGCTTTCTCGCGTGTGAGCGCGTGTGAGTTTCGGGCGTGCGCCATGCGCGCGGGTCAGCGCGGTATCAGATGACTTGATCAGCTGACTTGATCAGCTGACTTGGCGCATGCCGCGCAGCTGACTGCGTAACTCCGTGCGCAGTAATTCGAGCTTGTGCGCCAATTTGGAGATGTGCACGTCAATCAGTGGGCTGTCGGCCTGTGTTTTTAGACCATCAAGCTCATACAGCAGCTCTTCTACATAGGGGCGAAAACGCTGGCTGCAACTGTGAAAACCTTGCGGCAGGCTAAACAGCGCGCGGCGGTGTGCGCGTTGCTGGCGTGGTTGGCGCAATATAAAGTCGTCGACTGTGGTGGCCTGATTGAGGGTTTGCCACAGGTGGTGCTGGATCTGGTGCAAGATAAGTTCGGGGTTGTTCAGCATCTTAACGTCCTTGTTCGTGCGCGAGCTACGGGGCTGGCGCTGATGATGGGGTACGGGCGACGCGCTGTGTTGGCGCGAAGTCGTTATTTCAGGGAGATATTCATCTCGGGGCGTAATCCATCTACCCTGAGTTGGCCCTGAATCGGGTTACTGATCTGAAGCCTAAAGCCTGAGGCCCTGAAGCATAGTGGCTTGAGGCATTGAGCATTGAGATGTAGAAACGACCCGTGCGGCGCTCCTCGGTGAGCACCTTCTTTGAGGCTAGTCTATCTTGGCGCTCGGTGCTGTGATTTTGTGCGAGTTATCTCTGGTTTTATGCGGTTTTGTGGCAGCGGTTGCGCTTTTTGCTGGAAGCTGGCGTCTTGTCCGGTACTGTAAATTCGTGGTGATAGGATGGGAAGCTGGTGCCGGTTATAATAAAATCAGTGAGATGTCGAGGTGGATCCGGCGATAGGCCGGACTGAACGCGTGAGGCGCGTGAGGATAGTCGTGAGGATAGTGATGAAACCACGTATGATCTGGCTGTTAGTGCCACTGTTGATGGCCTTCCTGACTACGGGCTGTGAAACCACCAAAGGGTTTGGCCGTGATGTACAAAAACTGGGTAGCTCCATTCAACGGGCGGTGGATTAAGGCCAATCGGGCAGGCGAGTGGCCTGCCGTTACGGGCTTTTGCTGATGGGCGAGCCTTTGTGGTAAACGAGTTGTAGAACTCCATGACATACAGATAACCACATACAGATGGCCATGTGTAGATAACCATGCGCCGATAACGGCGAATTGAGAAACGAGTGTTATGCCCCCTCTTGTGACGACCATCGGCCTGTTGTGCCTGAGCAATATTTTTATGACCTTTGCTTGGTACGGCCACCTGAAAAACTTTGCCCATAAACCTTGGCTGTTTGCTGCTCTGATCAGCTGGGGCATTGCCCTGTTTGAATACCTGTTACAGGTGCCCGCGAACCGGATTGGCTATACCGTTGCCACGCCGGGGCAGCTGAAAATCATTCAGGAAGTGATTTCGTTATCGGTGTTTGTGCCGTTTTCGCTGTACTACCTCAAAGAGCCGTTTCGGATGGATTTCGTCTGGGCCGGATTGTGTCTATTAGGGGCGGTATTCTTTATGTTTCGCGACAAAATTATGGGTTGAGTGCGTTTTTTTCGTGTCACCTTTTTATCTGGTCAGAACAAAATTTCACCGGTATGCTGCCCGTTGCAGGCTTGGCGTGGCCAGAGCTATTTAGACAGGGAGAGTAACAACATGCTGGAAGTGAACGACTATTTTGCTGGGCAGGTGAAGTCTATCGGGTTTCAAGATGGTGCGCGCCGAGCCACCGTTGGGGTGATGGCGCCGGGTGAGTACCGCTTCAATACCGGTGCACCGGAAGTGATGGTGGTGCTGCGCGGGGCGTTGATCGTTCGTCTGCCGGGTAGCGATGCATGGCAGACCTTCGCTGCGGGGAGCGAATTTCATGTCCCCGGTGATAGCGCCTTTAATTTGCAAGTCGAACAAGATACTGCGTATTTGTGTCAGTTTGGCGGCTAAATTCGTGTGATTGAGTCTATATCTTGATGGGTGACATATTGATTGCTTACGCTCAGGCGTGGCGTATGCTCAAGTGTTACCTCAGCGCGGAGACCGCGCCATCATCAACAGCCCCGCATTGCGGGGCTGTTCTGTTTCTGTGGCTCGACGCTGTGCTGTGGATCCCGAGGGATTATGGCTCCAGATGCAAGCGGCGGCGTACCCAATGGGCTATCGCTAATTCATGTTGTTGCCACTTCACACCAAGCCCAATCACCAGCAGACCGGCGGCACATAGCACAAATGGAAACAGGGTACTGTCGGCAAATAGCGACCAAGCCAGATAGCTAAAATAGGCAAAGACGCCCAGCGCCCCATACAGGGTAAAGACGCGCCGGTTCAGGAGTGGCCCCAGCAGCATCAGCCCCAGATTCAGCAGGCAGTAGACGAGGCGTCCCAGCTCGCTATGGCTGTCGAGCAGGGTCAGGCTAGTCCAGCTGATGGTCAAGGCGCTGACATACCACCAGTGGGCATAATCAGGTTGACGCCGATAACGGTGATCCAGCCAGCCGGCGATGGCCAACATGCCGACGCCAATCAGCAATGACAACAGACATTGGTGACGCCAGCCCCTCTGCCACCCGCTCAGCAGATCCAGCGCGTTATGTAGCAACGTCACCCAGAGCAGCAGGCTTAACGGTAGCATCAAAAGTGGCGCGCGGTAGCGCCACACCAGCACTAAACCGGTCAGTAAACCCAGCAGCTCCAGCGAAAGCCAGCGGCGGTCGGCCATGTCCAGATAATCGAAATAAAATAGCGGTAAACGGGTATGTGGATCGTCCCACCAGCCCCAGTGCATTTGCAGTCCGAGCAAAATCAGCGGGGCGGTCAGCATCACCACGGTGGCGCACAGGGCGGACGGTAACGAGTAGTGGCGACGATGTAGCACTTCTGCCAGCAGCAGGGCTATCAACAGCAAAATGCCAGACAGTGCGCTGTAGGTCAGCGGGCCAAAACGCGACCAACTTTGCTGCATAAAGACCGTCATCGCGCCAATCGCCAGTAATCCACCGAGGGTATACAGCACCTGTGCGATGGTAAAACGGGACGCGGGCATCGGTGCTTGTTGGCAGACAAACTGCCACAGCTGCGCGGCTTGGCCGGGCTGTAGGATTTGTTGCTGTTCGGCGGCGAGCAGCTGTTGTGGGCTGAGTAGCCGTGGCCGGTCATCCGGTGGTGGTACGGGCGCGCTGTGGTGCATCATCATTCCTTGTGGTGGGAGCGGAATCGGTAAAATCCGCGTTGACGCATATTCTGCTGCGATTATAACCATTATAGTGACGGACTGAGTGCAGTGATTTGGCAGACTGAACGTATCGGTCGTTACGAGGAAAGGACACCACATGATCACCCAGGGAAGCCGCGATTACCGGCGGGCGACGGCTGCGCTGGCGCTCTCCTCCTTTCTGGTATTTTGCAATTTGTACGCCCCGCAACCGATGCTACCACTGCTAGCAGCCCAGTTTGGTGCCAGTGCCAGCGAGGTTAACGGCATTTTTGCCGGTGCTTCGCTAGGGCTGAGCCTCAGTTTGTTACCATGGGCGATGGCTGCCGATGCCCTTGGTCGGCGGCGGATCATGTTGTTCAGCCTCGGTTTATCGTTAGGCACAGCACTGGCCTTGCTGTTGGCACAAAGCCTGAGCAGTTGGATTGTGCTGCGTGTGGTACAGGGCATTGGCTTGGCCGGTTTCCCCGCGGTGGCGGTGGCTTACATGGCCGAAGAGTTTGAGCCTAAGGCCTTCATTCGGGCGGTGGGCAGTTATGTGGCGGCCAACTCGGTCGGCGGGATTGCCGGCCGTCTGATTGGCGGAGGGATGTCGCAGTGGCTGGGTATCGAGGCGACAGTGTGGACTTTGGCGCTGCTGACGGCCGGTGGTGTGTTGCTGGTGGCGCTGCTGTTGCCGCGGCCACAGCATTTTCGGGCGCAGCCACTGCGGCCACGGGCGCTGCTCACCACCTTGTGTCGTCACCTGCGAAATCCCTATTTGTGGCCGGTATTTCTAACCAGCATGCTGGCGTTTGGGATCTTTATTAATCTCTTTTCAGTGCTGACGTTTCGTCTGCATGGCGCACCTTGGTATCTGCCAACCAGCGCCTTGTCACTGCTGTTCTTATGCTATTTAAGCGGGACTGTGTCAGCGAGTCTGGCGGGCCAATGGAGTACCCGTTATTCGGTGCCAGCCGGCATGGCGCTGGGAGTGGTTTGTCTGCTGGTGGGCACCTTGCTGACCTTAAGCTTGCAACTGTGGGTGATTATCGGCGGGCTGTTGATCAACAGTATCGGCTTTTTCCTGCTGCATTCGTTGGCCAGTGCTTGGGTGGGGAAATATGCCGGCGAGGGGCGCGCGATGGCCAGTGCTCTGTATCTGATGTTTTACTATTTTGGCTCGGCGGCGGGGGGATTTTATCTGTTGTACTGGTGGGGCGAGGGTAACTGGACGGCAGTGGTGCTGGCAGCATTGGCGGCTTTGTTGTTGATCCCGTTACTGCTTTACGCTCTGCGTCGGCGCAATTTACGCACCGATATGGACTCCTCACGCCAGCATTGCTAGCCTGCTCGGCGCATGGTGTCTATTCAGTCGCCGGGACGACCCGGTGTCACTGCCTTACGAAACGGGGACGACCCCGAAGTATGCCATGGAGGAGTGTAGGACTATGGCGTGGGTGTACCTGGTCATTGCAGGTCTATTAGAAGTCTGTTGGGCGCTGGCCTTAAAAGCCAGTCATGGGTTTAGCCGTCCGTTACCGACGGTGATTTTTGCGCTGACCATCAGTGGCAGCATGGTGTTGCTGGCCGTGGCGATGCGTCATTTACCGGCCGGCAGTGCTTATGCGGTGTGGACGGGAATTGGTGCGGTTGGCACGGCTATTATGGGCATTATTCTGTTTGGTGAATCAGCCTCATTGATGCGCATCGGCAGTTTGCTGCTGATTGTGTGTGGGATCTTGGGGCTAAAATTCAGTGCCTAAGCCCGGAGGCGGCATGTGTGTGGCGACGCATCGGCGCGATGGATGACTGTTTGTACGCCGTAACACTACGTATACACAATATTTATTAGCAATATCAGCGCAGCATCAAAACAGCCTCTACATCATGTCAGATGTCAGCACCATAAAAAATACCCGGCAAGGCCGGGTATTTTATGATGCGAGATAGGGTCGTGATTACAGCGTAAAGACGACGATCAGCGCCAGCAGGCTGTAGATCGCAGACAGACCGTAAAATACCAGTTTACCCGCCGGTACGTGCACTTTCAGATCGTGCATCGCGTGGTGGATCCGGTGCATACCACACCAGATTGGCAGGATCAGCATGCCCAGCATGAACAGGCGACCGATAATGCTTTGGGCAAAGCCCAGTACGCGCTCATAGCTCATCGCGCCGTCCGGCAGGATCCCAAGTGGCAGCATGATGCCGACCAGCAAAATGATCACCGGAGAGACAATGGCGCTCCACATACCGCCCGCACCGAACAGGCCCCAAAATACCGGTTCGTCAGAACGCTGAGGGATTGATGGTTTCATCCTCTTCCTTCCTTAAATCAGTACGATAGCCAGGGCAAAAACAGTGAAAGCCACCATCACCGCCCACAGTGCTTTAACAATTTTGCACTCAGGCAGTTTTTCATCGTTGACGATGATCATCTGTGCCTTCGGTGCCAGATTGAACCAAGTTGCGGTGTGCAGCAGGGTCATACCCAGCGCAATCAGGTTCAGCAGCAGAACGATAGGGTTTTGCAGGAAGCCGACAAAGCTATACCAGCTGTCTACACCACCGCGCAGGGCGAACATGCCGTACAGCAGAACCAGACCGAACCAGACGGTAGGTACGGCGCTGCCTTCACGGATCATGTAGAACTTATAAAAGCCCAGTTTCTGCCACCAGTTCGCTTTCATCTCGC
This sequence comes from Plesiomonas sp., assembly GCA_051645985.1. Classification (GTDB taxonomy): domain Bacteria; phylum Pseudomonadota; class Gammaproteobacteria; order Enterobacterales; family CAMTGL01; genus Plesiomonas. The sequence continues at coordinate 15,410 of JBOFCH010000279.1, forward strand.
GAACATAAGGTTTACGTTTGGAGATAGTGCTCATTTCTTTCCTCACTGTGGCTTCAGCATGGCGATCATGAAGTCTTTGGCACTTTCTACCTTGCCCTGCTGGATAGCAGCAGCCGGGTCAACGTGCTTCGGACACACTTCAGAGCAATAACCGACGAATGTACAGCTCCACACCCCGTTTTTGCCATTCAGAATTGGCATACGCTCAGCCTGACCGTGGTCACGGCTATCGGTGTTGTAACGCTGTGCCAGTGCCAGTACACCCGGACCGACGAACTCAGGGTTCAGGCCAAACTGCGGGCAGGCGGCATAGCACAGGCCACAGTTGATGCACATGGAGAACTGACGATATTTCTCCATCTGTGCTGGTGTCTGCACGTTAGGGCCTTCAGACACTTTACGGTCGTTGCCGATGATGTATGGCTTGATGGACTCCAGACTCTCGATGAAGTGAGTCATGTCAACCACCAGGTCACGCTCTACTGGGAAGTTAGCTAGCGCTTCGATACGCATGCCTTCTTCGGTGTAGTCACGCAGGAAAGTCTTACAAGCCAGCTTAGGCACGTTGTTGACCATCATGCCGCAGGAGCCACAGATGGCCATCCGGCAAGACCAACGGTAAGACAGGTCACTGTCGAGGTTGTCTTTGATATAGCCTAACGCATCCAGCAGGGAAGTGGCGTTGTCGTAAGGTACATCAAAGGTCTGGAAATAAGGCGCGGAATCCTGCTCAGGATTGTAGCGCATCACTTCCATCTTCAGAGTACGGCTTGCCATTATGCCTGCTCCTTCTTCTGCTTTTCTTGGTCTTCTGCTTCAGCGCCGTATACACGCTTGGCAGGCTGGGACGTGGTGATGCATACATCGCTGTATTCCAGACGCGGCGCGCCGCCGTCTTCGCTACGGAAGGCCAGAGTATGCTTCAGGAAGTTCACGTCATCACGTTCAGTGTAGCCTTCGTCCAGACGCTGGTGGGCACCACGGGACTCTTTACGCGCCAGCGCTGAGTTCGCCATCGCGTCGGCCACGTCTAGGCTGTAACCCACTTCGATGGCGTACAGCAGATCGGTGTTGAACACGCTGGAGCGGTCTTTGATAGACACTTTCTTGATCCGCTCTTTCAGCTCGGCCAGCTTGTCGACTGTGGCTTGCATCAGATCTTCGGTACGGTAGATCCCGCAACCTTCTTCCATTGACATGCCCATCTCGTCACGGATGGTTGACCAGGACTCGTTACCTTCCTGATTCAATACCGCGTGCAGACGGTTTTCGATGTCTTTGGCTTGTGCATTCAGCGCTGCATCGTTGGCTTCGCCCATTTCAGCGGCGCGAGCCACGGCGTTTTCACCGGCCAGACGACCGAATACCACGATTTCAGCCAGTGAGTTAGAACCCAGACGGTTCGCACCGTGCAGACCCACAGAAGAACACTCACCCACCGCGAACAGGCCCTTGATACGGGTTTCGCACTGGTTATCGGTTTCGATACCACCCATGGTGTAGTGTACGGCTGGACGAACCGGGATTGGCTCTTTAACCGGATCCACGCCCACGTAAGCTTTGGCCAGTTCACAGATGAACGGCAGACGCTCGTTGAGGAACTTCGCACCCAGATGACGCAGATCCAGATGTACCGCATCGCCCAGTGGCGTAGAGATGGTGCGACCGGCGCGCCACTCGTGCCAGAACGCCTGTGAAACTTTGTCACGTGGACCCAGTTCCATGTATTTGTTCTTCGGCTGACCGACTGGCGTTTCTGGTCCCAGACCGTAGTCTTGCAGGTAACGGTAGCCATCTTTGTTGACCAGAATACCACCTTCACCACGGCAGCCTTCGGTCATCAGGATCCCTGAGCCAGGCAGACCGGTTGGGTGGTACTGAACGAATTCCATGTCACGCAACGGTACGCCGTGACGGTACGCCATCGCCATACCATCACCGGTTACGATCCCACCGTTGGTGTTGTAACGGTAAACACGGCCGGCACCACCGGTAGCCAAGATCACGCTGTTCGCGCGGATCTGCACCAGAGTCCCTTCCATCATATTCATGGCGACCAGACCACGGGCTTCGCCGTTGTCTACCAGCAGGTCCAGAACGAAGTGCTCGTCAAAACGCTGGATTTGCGGATATTGGATAGACGTCTGGAACAGGGTATGCAGCATATGGAAGCCGGACTTATCCGCGGCAAACCAGGTACGCTCGATTTTCATACCACCGAAGCGACGTACGTTGACTGAACCGTCCGGACGACGGCTCCACGGACAACCCCACTGTTCCAGTTGGGTCATCTCAAGCGGTGAGTGTTTAACGAAGTATTCGACTACGTCTTGTTCACACAGCCAATCACCACCGGATACGGTATCGTTGAAGTGGTTGTCGTAGCTGTCATGATCCAGTGCTACCGCTGCGGAGCCACCTTCGGCTGCAACGGTGTGACTGCGCATAGGGTATACCTTGGATACCAACGCGATCTTCAGATTAGGGTTGGCTTCGGCTGCGGCAATTGCGGCACGCAAGCCCGCACCACCCGCACCAATGATAGCGATGTCTGCGGTAAAGGTCTGCACAGCATTCCTCCGAAATATTGGACAAATTATAGTCGTCGGGATTAAAAAAAATTAAATAAGGGGGAAATCCTCGGTTTCAGCGCGGCTATTGTAGTCACCGGATCTGTAACAAAACTTGATTTAGCTACCTGTTTTGAGAGTTTACTCACTCGAAAGAGTGAGCAAGATTTGATTTCGTGATCGAGCGCAAAAAACCGCACGGAGTCACAAAAACAGTTAATTTAAGAGTTGATTTACATTAAAGATTCATTTTTTCACTAAAATGAAACGCATAAGCGGAATTTTTACATTTAAAAGCCCCTGATGCAGAGGAAATACCGCCAAGAATTTGTCTGGCGGCGGACTCACGGGTAGACTGCGGCACCACTTAGAGTGTTTATCCAGAGGAAATCATGAGCGAATCGGTGAACTGGCAGCCTTCAGCGCCAATGAGCAATCTGCTAAAGCGTGCCTCCATGCTGGCAGATGTGCGTCGTTTTTTTGCTGATCGGGGTGTGCTGGAAGTCGAAACGCCGGCAATGAGTCAGACTACCTTAGCGGATGTGTATCAATTTCCGTTTCAACTGGAATATCAGGGCTGTGATGATTGCGAGAGCCAGAAATTGTATCTGGTCACCAATCCCGAATATCACATGAAACGCCTGCTGGCCGCGGGAAGCGGGCCAATTTTCCAGTTAGGTCGCTCATTTCGTAACAAGGATGCCGATAGCCGACATAACCCGGAATTTACCATCTTGGAATGGTACCGGCCGTGCTTCGATATGTACCGCCTGATGAATGAAGTGGACGATCTGCTACAGCAGATCCTCGACTGTGAACCGGCCGAAAACTTGTCTTATCAGCAAGCCTTCCTGCGACATTTGGAGCTTGATCCACTCTCGGCAGACAAAGCCGTGCTGGCGGAGTTGGTGGAAGAGAAAGGGCTGAGCCACCTGCTCGAAGGTGAAGAACGTGATTGCCTGTTGCATGTGCTGTTCCAGCGCGAAGTAGTGCCGAACTTAGGTCAGGAAAAACCGGTCTTTGTGTATCACTTCCCGGCGAATCAGGCTGAGCTGGCACAAATCAGCTCAGAAGATCATCGTGTTGCGGAGCGTTTTCAGGTGTTCTATCACGCCATGGAATTGGCAGATGGCTTCCATGAGCTGAGTGATATCGAAGAGCTACGTAAGCGTTTAGAGCAGGAGAATCTCAAGCGCGCCGCGCGTAATCTGCCGACGTACCCGATTGATGAGCGCCTAATGGCGGCTGTTGCGGCCGGTATGCCGGATTGCTCCGGGGTGGCGTTGGGGATCGAGCGCTTGTTGATGGTGGCGATTAACGCCGCCGATATCAGCGAAGTGATGGCATTCCCGGTCGGGATCGCTTGAACCGGCGTTGATA
>JBOFCH010000280.1:0-18448 GCA_051645985.1 Plesiomonas sp.
CTGATACCCAACACAATAGGATTTTATAAAGGAGCATTAAAGGATGAAAGTTGCGGTTTTAGGTGCTGCTGGTGGCATCGGCCAGGCACTGGCTTTGCTGTTAAAAGTCCAGCTTCCCGCTGGTTCAGCGCTCTCCTTATATGATATCGCCCCAGTGACTCCCGGCGTGGCGGTAGACTTGAGTCATATTCCGACGGCTGTGAAGATCAAAGGCTTCAGCGGTGAAGATCCTTCGGCGGCGCTGGAAGGGGCCGATATTGTGCTGATCTCGGCTGGCGTTGCACGTAAGCCAGGCATGGATCGTTCCGATCTGTTTAATGTGAATGCCGGGATCGTGCGCAATCTGGTGGAGAAAATTGCCCACGTTTGCCCGAAAGCCTGCATTGGGATCATCACCAACCCGGTGAACACCACGGTGGCTATTGCCGCCGAAGTGCTGAAAAAAGCGGGCGTGTACGACAAACGCAAGCTGTTTGGCATTTCAACGCTGGATGTGATCCGCTCCAATACCTTTGTGGCTGAGTTAAAAGGTAAGCAACCGGAAGAGCTGAATGTCCCTGTGGTGGGCGGTCACTCTGGTCTGAGCATCCTGCCTCTGCTGTCACACCTTGACGGGATCACCTTTACCGACGCTGAGATCGCCGCACTAACTAAGCGGATCCAGAATGCCGGTACCGAAGTGGTGGAAGCCAAAGCCGGTGGCGGCTCAGCGACCTTGTCGATGGGGCAGGCAGCGGCGCGTTTCGGTCTGTCTTTACTGCGTGCCATGCAAGGTGAGAAGAACGTGGTGGAATGCACCTACGTGGAAGGCGATGGTCAGTATGCCCGTTTCTTCGCACAGCCGGTACGTCTGGGTGTCAATGGTATCGAAGAGTATCTGCCGGTGGGCAAGCTGAGTGCCTTTGAACAGCAGGCGCTGGAAAGCATGCTACCAACTCTGCGCGAAGAAATTGTGCTGGGTGAGAAATTCGTTAACGGTCAGTAAGTGCTAACGGCCACGTGTGCCGATGGCGCATCGATAAACATCGATAAAAAAGCCACGCAGTGCGTGGCTTTTTTGTGTGTGTATTCTGGTGTATGTTCGTATTTTTTGGCTGTGGCCGTATTTACCACACGGTATGACCGCGCTATCCATGAACGGCTATCCATGAACGAACGCCAGCAGCCAGCCATGAATGGTCGCCATCAGTGATTGCGGTGTACCGCCAGATGGGCCAAGCCGATCAAGGCTTCACGATAAGGTGAATCTGGAATACAGGACAACGCCTGGATCGCCTTATCGGCCTCTTCTTCGGCCCGTTGCTGGGTATAGGTCAAGGATCCACAGGCTTGCATGGTGGCCAACACGGGATCCAACAGATCGCGGCCATTGCCGTCTTCGATCGCTTTGCGGATCATGCTGGCTTGCTCTGGTGCGCCATTATGCATGGCATGCAGCAGCGGCAACGTCGGTTTGCCTTCGTTGAGATCGTCGCCCAGATTCTTTCCTAGCTCGTTTCCGGCGCTGTAATCGAGCAGATCGTCAATCAGTTGGAATGCCGTACCGAGGTAACGACCATAATCTTGCATCGCCAGCTCTTGCTGCTCGCTGGCACCAGCCAAAATAGCCGACGACTGCGCCGCGGCTTCAAACAAGCGGGCGGTTTTGCTGTAAATCACCTGCATGTAATTGTCTTCGCTGATATCGGGATCGTTACAGTTCATTAACTGCTGCACTTCCCCTTCGGCAATCACGTTGGTGGCGGAGGCCATCAGCTGCAAAATACGCATCGAGTCGAGACTGGTCATCATCTGGAAGGCGCGGGTATAAATAAAATCCCCCACCAACACACTGGCGGCATTACCAAACGCCGCATTGGCGGTGGCTTTACCGCGGCGCAGATCGGATTCATCCACCACGTCATCGTGCAGTAAGGTGGCGGTGTGGATAAATTCAATCAGCGCTGCCACGGTGATATGACCATGACCTTGATAATTGAGCGCCCGAGCCGCTAGAACAGCAATCATTGGCCGGATCCGTTTTCCCCCGCCACTGATGATGTAGTAGCCCAGTTGATTGATCAGCGCCACATCGGAATTGAGTTGTTGCAAAATCGCCGCATTCACTTCTGCCATGTCGGCATCGCTCAGGGCGCGAATCTCTTCAAGCGTCATAGTCCGTCAGTCTTCTAATTTTGGTATCATGGGGGAAGCGCAGTCCATAATAAAACCCTGTCGGTATGGATTGTACCTTAAAAACGTGGAACGGAAACGCGCAAGGGCAAGTTGGAGAATTTTTCTCCGATATTGCCAGAAGAGCTCTTGTCATCGAGCGGCTTTTTGCGTAGAATTCGCGCCCTATTGAATAGTTTTATTGCGCACCCTGATTGGCTGTTTTTAACGGAGCCTGCGGTGCCGAAAAGAGCGGAGTTTTATATGTACGCGGTTTTCCAAAGTGGTGGTAAGCAACACCGAGTGAGCGAAGGCCAAACCGTTCGCCTGGAGAAGCTGGACGTAGCAACTGGCGAAGCAGTTGAATTCAAAGATGTGCTGATGATCGCTAACGGCGAAGACATCAAGATCGGTGCACCTTTCGTTGCTGGCGGTGTGGTTAAGGCTGAGGTGGTAACTCACGGTCGTGGCGATAAAGTTAAGATCGTTAAGTTCCGTCGTCGTAAGCACAGCCGTAAGCAGCAGGGCCACCGTCAGTGGTTCACTGAAATCAAAATCACTGCTATCAGCGCGTAAGTTTAGGAGAACGGATAAATGGCACACAAAAAAGCTGGCGGTTCCACACGTAACGGCCGCGATTCCGAAAGCAAACGTCTGGGTGTTAAGCGTTTCGGTGGTGAATCTGTTCTGGCAGGTAACATCATCGTTCGTCAGCGCGGTACCAAGTTCCACGCTGGTGTGAACGTTGGCTGTGGTAAAGACCACACCCTGTTTGCAACTGCAGACGGTAAAGTGAAATTCGAAGTTAAAGGTCCTAAGAACCGTAAATACGTAAGCATCATTGCTGAGTAATTACTGACCTTTACCGGTTCACAGGAAGAGCCCCGCGCAGTTGCGGGGCTTTTTTATATCAGCCATCGGGAGGTTGGATGTTGCGACAGCAGGCCACAATAGGATGTTTATTAGCTTTGCTGACGGCAGTATTCTGGGGTGCATTGCCGATAGCGATGAAACAGGCGCTGGAGGTGTTGGATCCTTACACCATTGTCTGGTTCCGGTTTGCCAGTGCGACGCTGGGGCTGGGTCTGTGGCTGGTATGGCGGCGGGGATTGCCTTCTCCGGTGCTACTCTGGCGTAATTATCGCGCCCTGCTTCTTGTTGCTACGCTGGGTTTAGCGGGTAACTTCCTGTTATTTAATTCTGCCCTACAATATTTAAGTCCGGCCGTGGTGCAGGTGGTGATCCAGCTGGCACCGGTATTGCTGCTGTTGGCCAGTGTGTGGATTTTAAAAGAGCCGCTGCAACGCCATCAGGGCATTGGATTGTTACTGTTACTTGGCGGCATGCTGCTGTTTTTCAATGAGCGCCTGTATGAGCTGTTTACCAGCTTGAGCAGCTATACCCTCGGGGTGTTGCTGGCGGTGGCTGCGGCGGTGGTTTGGGTAGCCTATGGCGTGGCGCAAAAGCTGTTACTGCGCCGTTTGTCTTCACCGCAGATTTTGCTGGTGCTGTACACCCTCTCTGCCTTGCTGTTTACGCCAGTGGCGCAGCCGCAACAGGCGGCGGCGATGGATTTACGCCAGTGGGGCATGTTGCTGTTTTGCTGCTTGAATACGCTGGTGGGCTATGGCGCGTTTGCCGAGGCCATGGCGCGCTGGGAATCGGCAAAAGTGAGTGCCATCGTGACGCTGGCGCCACTGTTTACCATACTGTTTTTAGATCTGCTGAGTGTGAGTTATCCGGCCCTGTTCAGTGCCGCGCCGCTTAACCTGCTTGGCTATATTGGTGCGTTGGTGGTGGTTGCCGGCGCCATGTTTTCTGCCATCGGCCATCGTTTGTTGCCACCGCGCGCTGTGAAGCCCGTGGCCACGGAAAGTGACTGAGCCGGTGGGCATTTTGCTCGGAGACGTTCATGAAGTTTGTCGATGAAGCGGTGATCCGCGTCGAAGCTGGTGACGGCGGTAATGGCTGTGCCAGTTTCCGCCGTGAAAAATATATTCCTAAAGGTGGCCCGGACGGCGGCGACGGCGGTGACGGCGGTGACGTATATCTGCTGGCGGACGAGAACCTCAATACCCTGATTGATTACCGTTTTGAGCGAGGCTTTCGTGCTGAGCGCGGGGAAAACGGTCGCGGTAGTAACTGTACCGGTAAACGCGGTCAGGACATTACTCTGAAGGTGCCGGTCGGTACCCGTGCGGTGGATGAAGAAACCGGTGAAACCTTAGGTGACTTGACCGTCCACGGTCAGAAGATGTTAGTGGCTAAAGGTGGTTATCACGGTCTGGGTAACACCCGCTTTAAATCTTCGGTTAACCGTACCCCATATCAGAAAACCCCAGGGACTCCGGGTGAAAAACGTGAGCTGCGCTTAGAGCTGATGCTGCTGGCAGACGTGGGGATGCTGGGGATGCCGAATGCCGGTAAATCCACTTTTATCCGCGCTGTGTCGGCGGCACGTCCGAAAGTGGCGGATTATCCGTTTACTACCTTGGTGCCAAGCCTCGGTGTGGTGCGCATGGACAGCGAGCGCAGCTTCGTGGTGGCCGATATTCCGGGTCTGATCGAAGGCGCGGCGGACGGTGCGGGTTTGGGGATCCGTTTCCTCAAGCACTTGGAGCGTTGCCGCGTGCTGCTGCACATCCTCGACATCAATCCAGTGGATGGCTCTGATCCGGCGGAAAATGCGCGGATCATCGTGTCTGAGCTGGAGCAGTACAGCGAGATGTTAGCCGCTAAACCGCGTTGGTTGGTGTTTAATAAAATCGATCTGATGAGCGAAGAAGAAGCCAACGAGCGGATCGCTAAGATCGTTGCCGATCTGGGCTGGGAAGGGGATTACTACACCATCTCAGCGGCCACCGGTAAAAACGTGACGCCGTTGTGCTGGGACATCATGCAGCTGATCGAAAGCCTGCCGAAGGAAAGCGAACAGCAGGCCGCGGCTGCCGCGGAAGACGTGAAGTTCAAGTGGGATGATTATCACCGTGAGCAACTGGACGAAGTCTGGGAAGGCTCTGATGATGATGATCTGGACGACGACGATGACTGGGATGAAGACGAGTACGATGTAGAGATCATCTACAAGCCGTAATTGCTCCTCCAAGGCATACGCCGTATGAAGAAGCCGCTTCTGTTCGCAGAAAGCGGCTTTTTTCTTGCGTAAAATCAGTCTTTTTGGTGATGAAAACGGTTTTAATGTCACATTGTGTGTGGTGAAGCGAGAAAGCAGATGCAACAAGGAGATCTGAGTGAGCCGGCGCAGCGGGAAGTGACCCGTTTGTGCATTCAAAGCGCTTTGATGCTGTTGCAGCACGGGGCGGAAAGTACCTTGGTCGAGCAAGTCTCGGAGCGGTTAGGCTTGGCGCTGGGCGCAGACAGTGTGGAGATTTCGATTTCGGCCAATGCTATTGTGCTGTCGACCTTAAGCCATCAGCGCTGTATTAGTACTACCCGACGTAATGTGGATCGCGGGATCAACATGCAGGTGGTCACTGCGGTGCAGCACACCATGATCATGGCGGAACGTGGCTTGCTGTCGATTGGCGATGTACGCAAACGATTGGATAAGATCAAACCGCTGCGCTATCCACGCGCCCTAGTGGTGCTGATGGTGGGGTTATCATGCGCCAGTTTCTCGCATTTATCTGGTGGCGATGCCGCGGTATTTGCCCTGACCTTTGTCGCTAGCGCCATTGCTATGGTGGCACGCCAAGAGTTGGCCCATCGCCACTTCAACCCGCTGGTCAATTTCTGCCTGACCGCCTTTGTGGCTAGCTCGATTGCATCGCTTGGGATCTCGTATCAGATTGGCAATCTGCCATCCTTGCCGATGGCCTCCAGCGTGCTGTTGCTGGTGCCTGGTTTTCCGCTGATTAATGCGCTGTCCGATATGGTGAAAGGCCACGTGAACATGGGGCTGGCGCGCTGGACTATGGCAACGCTGCTGACCTTTGCCACGTGTGCTGGCATTGTGCTGGCGATGGCGCTGTGGGATGTACGGGGGTGGTCATGACGTTGTTATTGGCGTTGCTGCAAGATATGTTTTTTGCCGCGATTCCGGCGGTTGGGTTTGCCTTGTTGTTTAACGTCCCGGTGCGAGCGCTGCGTTATTGCGCCATGCTCGGTGCACTGGGGCATGGGCTGCGTTTTTTGCTGCTGCACTATGGCTGGCCCGTGGAGTGGAGCACCTTGCTGGCGTCGACTACCATCGGCATGATTGGGGTGCATTGGTCGCATCGTTATATGGCACACCCGAAAGTCTTTACCGTGGCGGCGGTGATCCCGATGGTGCCGGGGGTTAAAGCCTATAAGGCGATGCTGGCGTTGGTGGAGATCAATCACCGCGGTTATACCCCGGAGTTGATGTCGGAGATGGTGACCCACTTCTTGCAGACTTTTTTCATCGTTGGCGCGTTGGCGCTGGGCTTGGCGATGCCGGGATTGTTATTCTACCGTCGCCGTCCGGTGGTATAGTGCCGGTTTTAACCGACAGGGGGAAGCGATGAAAATCAGTTTAATTGCGGCGATGGCCGACGATCGGATCATCGGACAAGATAACCAGATGCCGTGGCACCTGCCGGCTGACTTTGCGTGGTTTAAAGCGCAAACCTTGGGCAAACCGGTGATCATGGGCCGTCACACCTTTACCTCGATTGGCCGTCCGTTGCCGGGGCGACGCAACATCGTGCTGTCACGCCAGAGCGGGGATGATCCGCGCGTCGAGTGGTGCACCTCACTGGCGCAGGCGCTGGCGCTCGTTTCCGGCGTTGAGGAGGTGATGATCATCGGTGGTGGTCATGTCTATCAGCAGGCTCTGCCGTTGGCCACTCATCTGTATCTGACCTTGATTGACACTCAGGTGGAAGGCGATACCCGCTTCCCTGATTGGCAAGCGGCAGGCGTATGGCACGAAACCTTCCGTGCGGAGCATCCGGCAGACAGTGCCAATGCGTACCGCTGCGCGTTTACTATCTGGGAGCGCCAACCAGTATAGCCGCTAGCATGAGTCTTAGGCTTTGTCATCACGAGTAATATCTACGTCACCCGATTGACCCGATGCTGTCGCGGGTGAGCAGCAAAGCCTAAGATGCATTTATTGGCGTGCGCTTACTGGCCGCTGCCATAGGCACGCAGTGCCGGTTGGATAAAGTATTGCTGGTCATCCCAGCGCAGTAAAGTCAGGTAATTTCCCCATACACAGCCGGTATCCAGCGCATACACCGCTGGCTGCTCGGTCACGCCAATCAGCGCTGCCCAATGGCCAAACACCACGCGATGGCGCGCCAGCAGCGGGTTGGGGAGTCGATACCAAGGTTGCAGTTCGCCCGGTGCATCCGTGGGGGCCAGTTTACAGTGCATATCCAGTCGGCCATCGTGATGACAAAAACGCATCCGAGTCAGGGCGTTGATGCTGTAGCGCAGACGAGCCATACCGGTCAGTGACTCTGACCAGTGATCCGGCTGATCGCCATACATGGCGTGCAGTAGTTCGTGGTAGTCGTCTTGTTGGAGGGCATGCTCCACCTCGGCAGCGCAGCGTTTGGCGGTGGTCAGATCCCATTGTGGTGAGATCCCGGCATGGGCCATCACAAAGGCAAAGTCAGGGTGCTCCAGCAGCAAAGGTTGGCGGCGCAGCCAGTGCATCAGCTCGGCCCGATCGGGGGCATCGAGTACCGGTTGCAGGTAGTCGCGCGCTTTGGCGCTGGCGATCCCAGCATCAATGGCCAGCAGGTGCAGATCATGGTTACCGAGTACGGTACGCGCCGCCGGCCCTAAATCACGCACTAGACGCAGGCACTCTAGTGAGCGTGGCCCACGCGCCACCAGATCGCCGGTCAGCCACAGTTGATCCTGCTTAGGATCAAACTTGACCCGCTCCAACAGGGCTTGCAGTTCATCAAAGCAACCTTGCAGGTCGCCAACAAGATAAGTCGCCATAATGCTTTACTGTATAAGATGGGGAATGGCCAGTCGGAACACTGGGATGGCGACCTGATAGGTCTGTCCGTGTGGATCGCTCATCAGGTAGTGTCCTTGCAGGGTGCCGACCGGTGTGGGCAGTACGGTGCCACTGGTATAGCGGTAGCAGGAGCCAGGTGCGAGCACCGGTTGTTCACCGACGACACCTTCGCCTTCGATTTCGGTTTGCTCACCATTCGCATCGGTTAGCAGCCAATAACGACGGCGTAGTTGTAACGTCAGCGAACTTTGGTTATGCAAGGTAACCGTGTAGGTAAACACAAAGCGCGCCAACTCGGGCGCGGACTGGGCTTCTACGTACGCCGGTTGAACTTCAACACTGACGATGACCTGCTCTGCTGGCTCCTGCATACCTGACTCCTTGTGCGAGGCCGAGAGTTACTCGGCGTGGCGGTTTTGCTCCGGCTGTGGCGGGTTGTCGGACAGCCAGTTGGCCAGCCGGCAATACTGCTCCACGGTAATATTCTCGGCACGTAGGGTCGGATCGATCCCCAGTGCTTCGAGCTGTTCAACGCTGAACAGGTGGCTCAAACCATTACGCAGCGTTTTACGGCGTTGGTTAAAGGCATCAGTGGTCACGCGGCTCAGCCAACGCAGGTTTTTCACTGGGAATGGCTTTTGCGCATGCGGCACCAGACGGACGACGGCGGAGTCCACTTTTGGGGCCGGTTTGAAGGCATGCGGCGGCACTTCCAGTACCGGGATCACCTGACAATAGTATTGCGCCATTACGCTCAAACGGCCGAAGGCTTTACTGCCCGGGCCGGCGGCCAGACGATTGACCACCTCTTTTTGCAGCATGAAGTGCATGTCACTGATGCTGTCGGTGTAGTCGAACAGGTGGAACATCAGGGGCGTCGAGATGTTATACGGCAGGTTACCGAACACCCGCAGTTTTTGGCCCAATGCGGCGGCGATCGCGGAAAAATCGGCGCTCATCGCATCTTGTTCGCGCACAGTCAGCTTGTCTTTCAGCTGTGGGTGGTGACGCAGACGCTCGGCCAGATCGCGGTCGATCTCGATCACAGTCATATGATCCAGATCGCGTGCGACAGGTTCGGTCAGCGCCGCCAGACCCGGGCCGATTTCCAGCATCGCTTCTCCCTTACGCGGGTTAATCGCGCTGACGATGCTGTCGATAACGAACACATCGTTCAAGAAGTTCTGGCCAAAGCGTTTACGGGCACGGTGTCCCAGGTGCACACTGTCATTCATTGTGTTTGTGAATCCGTCATAGTAATGGCGAGGGTTAGCGCAGTCCGGAAGCTGCCCTCGTCGGCAAATGGGGTAGCGGCAAGATCCAGTGCCGTGCCGTGATCCACCGACGTGCGGATATACGGTAACCCTAGCGTAATATTGACTGCGCGGCCAAAGCCTTGGTATTTGAGTACCGGCAGGCCCTGATCGTGGTACATGGCCAGTACAGCATCGGCGTCACGCAGGTATTTGTCCTGAAACAGGGTATCGGCCGGTAGTGGGCCGACAAGATCCATCCCTTCACTGCGCAATTGCGCTAGCAAAGGTTCGATCACCTCGATTTCTTCATGCCCCATATGTCCACCTTCTCCGGCATGCGGATTCAGGCCACAGACATAGATCCGTGGCTGCGGACAGGCAAATTTTTGTTGCAGATCCTGGTGCAAAATGGTGATCACTTCACGCAGACTGTCTGGCGTGATGGCATCGGCGACATCCCGTAGCGGCAAGTGGGTCGTTGCCAGCGCCACCCGCATTTGCTCGGTGGCCAGCAGCATCACCACTTTATGACAACCTGCGCGGTCGGCAAAAAACTCGGTATGGCCGCTGAACGGGATCCCGGCATCGTTGATGATCCCCTTGTGTACCGGACCGGTGATAATAGCGGCAAACTCCCCCTGCTGACAACCGTCGGCGGCGCGCGCCAGTGTTTGCAGAACATAATGGGCATTAGCACAATTGAGCTGGCCAGGAATTGCCGGTGTGGCCAGATGGCATGGTAGCAGGGTCAGGGTGCCGGCGGCCTGCGCCTGTGGCGCTTGCTCTGGTTGATACGGCAGTAACGTGAGTGGCAGTTGCAAGAGGGCGGCCCGTTCCCGTAGCAGCGCCGGATCGGCACACACCACCAGTTCGGCTGGCCACTTTTGCTGAGCCAGTTTAATAATCAGATCCGGGCCGACACCGGCCGGCTCTCCCGGCGTGATAACAAGACGTGATACAGGCAGAGTCATGGCATCCTACCTTAGTGGTGAATAGGGGTGAAAACAGCACGGGCACCCGAAGGTGCCCGTGACTGCGGGGATTAATGCGCGTCGTCCTGTGGGTCGACGATTTTAACGTAGGCGGCAGCGCGCTGCTCTTGCAGCCAGACCGGCATCTCTTCGGCAAACTTCATGTTAAACAACATGCGGTAGGCGCGATCTTTGAGTGCGGCATCAGTACGATCCACCTGCTTGGTATCCAGCAGTTGTACGATGTGCCAGCCAAAGGGGCTTTGGAACGGTTGGCTAATTTGACCCGGCTTCAGGCTGTCCAACTCGTTACGGAACTGGGGTACGAACACGTCCGGCGTAGTCCAACCCAGATCGCCACCTTGTGCGGCGGAACCCGGATCTTGTGAGTACTCGTGGGCCGCGGCGGCAAAGTCAATCTTCTTACTTAAGATCTCGTTGCGCAGTTGCAGCAGCTTGGCACGCGCTTGCGCATCATCTTGCATCACCGAGGTTTTCAGCAAGATATGACGGGCATGCACTTCGGTGGCTTTGATGCTTTGCTCGCTACCGCGCAGCTCGTTCACTTTGAGGATGTGGAAACCAACCCCAGTTCGGAACGGACCGACCACCTGACCACGCTGGGTACCTGCAATTTTTTCGGCAAAAATGCTGGGAATGGCTTGTGGCCGCACCCAACCTAAATTGCCACCTTCCAGTGCCCGTGGGCCAGACGAGTTGGCAATCGCCAGTTTGGAGAAATCGGCACCTTGCTTAAGCTCTGCGACCAGTTGTTCAGCACGCTGACGCGCTGCATCCACTTCGTTCTGGCTTGGATTTTCTGGCAGGGCAATCTGGATATGGCTGAGGTTAACCTCTTCCCCTTTTTGCGCTTGTGAGCTGATCTGTTTGGCCAGATTGTCGACTTCCTGCGGCAGGATGTTGATGCGGCTACGGACTTGCGCGTTACGCGCTTCGGTAGCGAGCATCTCTTTGCGGATCTGTTCGCGGTAGTCGGCGTAGTTGATACCCTGCGCCTTGAGCGCTTGTTGCAACTGTGCTGGTGTCATCCGATTTTGCCCAGCGATCCCGGCAATGGCGCTATCCAAGTCGGCATCACTGATGGTAATGCCCATTTTGGTTGCCAGTTGCAGCTGGATTTGATCCAAAATCAGTTTATCCAGCGCTTGGTGGCGCAGGGCTTCGGCGTCCGGCAATTGTTGACCGGCTTGCTGGGCATTCAATTTGACGGAATGCACCAAATTATTGACTTCACTTTGCAGTACCACCCCGTTGTTGACGATGGCGGCGACCTGATCCAGTGACTGCGGAGCCGCAACCGCACTTGTACTGACGACTGCCAGCAGAGAGAGCCATGTTTTCCAGTTCTTCATTCGCCTATCCATCCTGCGTTTTGAAGTATGCAATTGAGTAAGAAAGCCTGAACCTGATGGCATCAGTGATTCAGGTTAAACGGGCGCTGATACGGCAAAATACCATCTCCCAGCATGCTACCGATGCCGGTGGAGTAGTTATTGCCCAGACCGCGGATCTCCACATTAAAGGACACACCGTTGTCATAAATACCGCCACCGGTATCGCCGACGCTGCCGTCGTAACCGATGATTTTGCGCTCGTAAGTCAGGTTAACCGCCCAGCAGCAGGTATTGTATTGCAGGCCGAGCAGTTGGGTTGCTGGCTGCTGCTGCTTGGTATCGTAATAATACTGGCCCACGACACCGATCCGGTCGGTAATCGGCCACGCGGCGACCACCCCAACCTGTGACAGGTCGGTTGGGTAGTTTTTATTGGGCAACGCATCGTTGATGTATTCTTGGCTGGCATAGCGGTAGTTCAGCTGTACCAGTCGTTCGGCATCTTGGCGGTATTCCAGCACGGCATTGCCCAATGCAACCTGACTTAGCTCGGCATCGTACTGTATTCCGGCCTTGGCACTCCAGTGTTGTGAGAATACGGCATTAGACTCTGCGGCCCAGGCAGAAGTTCGCTGTTTTTCATCATCTTTAACCGGGGCGACTTGTGGGCTTTCTAGGTAGAAAATCTGTCCCAGCGCAAAGTTAAAACGCTCATTTAAGGAGGAGTCAAAGAAACGGGTCGTCAGACCGGCCGTGACCTGATTGGCCGACGCGATGCGATCCAGACCACTGTAACGGCGATCGCGGAACATGCCGAGATAATCCAGTTGCAAGGCCGTGGAGTCATAACCGAGGCTATTGGGCGCGCCGATCCCACTTTGGTCACGGTATGGACGGTACAGATATTGAATCCGTGGCTCCAGTGTCTGGGTATAAGCATCCAGCCACTTGGTATCCCGCTCAAAGACCATTTTGCCGTCAATCTTACCTTGCGGGATAAAGCGCGATACCGATTCTTCCATTTGATTACGGTATTGTACCGGGATCTCTTGTTGGTAGTGAGTGGCATAAGCCTTGGCGCTGACTTCCAGACTGCCCCAGTGATTGGCGATCGGATAACTGATACTCGGCTCAAAGTGAACCCGGGTTGCGGTAGGCATATCCGGATCTGCGTTATCGAACTGGGCGACCTGACCATACAGGTGAGTATTGAGCTGCTCGTTAATCAGATCTGAGTTGTAGTAGTTAATATCCAGTTGTGGCGCGGTGCGGTACGCACTAGCCACTTGGGTATTAAACAACTGGAACTGGGTCGCGGACAGATTGATCATCCAATTTGGATCGGCGTAACCGACGCTGGCTTTTTGCGTGACGTAGCCATCGGTGGTGTTACCGTAAGGCGAGTTCAGATCGCTAAAGTATTGCGGATCACTGACTTTGGTGTAATCGACGTTAAAACGCCACACCTGATTCATGACACCACTGTGGTTCCAGTAAGTCAGATACCGCGCTTCATTATTGTACAGCGGGTCATCCGGCAGATAGTTGAATGCCAGCGTACCGGTACCCGGTGTGGTCAGATAGCGAAATTCGGTCATCCATTCGGTGCCACGTTTGGTCATATAACGTGGGGTGATGGTGGCATCGTAGTTGGGCGCGATATTCCAGTAATAAGGCACATCAACCTGAAACCCCGACTTCGAGGAAGACCCAAACGACGGCACCAGAAAACCGGAGCGGCGTTTATTACCAATTGGAATTTGCAGATAAGGGGTATAAAAAACCGGGACACCGGCGACCCGAAAGCGAGCATTCCATAACTCGGCGACTTCTTCATCGCGGTCTTGCACCATGGTGGTCGCGGCAATACTCCAGCTGTCGTCATCTGGCAGACAGGTGGTAAAGATCCCGTTTTTCATGATGCTGTAGCGGTTGTTGCCACGCAACTGTAGCTGGCTCGCCGTACCACGGCCTTGTTTGTCGACAAATTGGTAGTTCGCTTCGTCGACATCGGTGTCTTTGTTGTCCAGATCAGACCAGGCGCGTGGGCCGGTCAGGCTGATGGTCGGGTCAAAATAGCGTACATTCCCGCTGGCGGTCATTTCACGTTTTACCGGCTTGCCATCGACCAGTTTCTGCGTAACCTGCGCTTCCTGCGCGGTCAGCTGGCGGTTACCCTGTTCAACATTGACGTTACCGGTATACAGCGCACGGTTCGGATAATCGACGTCTGCATCGTCCGATAAAATGGTGACAGGTAAGTTGTTCGGATCGCCATTTACCAGCGGCTTTGTATAATGAGGCACGCCGGCCAGACACTGGCTGCGCAGGTCGGCATAACTGTGCGGACTAAACAGAATCGCACCGATGGCGGAAGCCAAAATTGTCGGGAAAAATTTTTTCATACCAGATTGTGGGTCCTGCAACCTGAGCGAGCACTGTTGCCCGCAAGCAATTGAGCTTAATGCAGAGTATGATAAAGCAAATTGTCTTTCTCGGCACTTATATGATTGTTTGTATGATTCCGGCCGCAGATGTATACCGTGCAGCGTAGGCCTTTACCGGCAACAAGAGAAAAAATAACGATTTGGCGCGGCAGCGCGTAGCCTGAATAACGGGTTTAAGAGGGGCGTGAATGCAATTGTGGGGCAAACTTCTGGGAGTGGTGCTGGGCGTGCTGGTTGGTGGGCCGATTGGTGCGTTTTTTGGCTTGTTAATTGGCCATCAGGTCGATAAAAGGCTGGCAGCACAATCCCATTTACAGGGTTATTTCAGTAATCAGCAGGCGCGTCAGTCCCTGTTTTTTCAGGCCACCTTTTCGACTATGGGGCATCTGACCAAATCGAAAGGCCGGGTGACCGAAGCCGATATTCAGATGGCGAATGCCATGATGAATCGAATGAATCTGCACGGTGAGGCGCGCCGCGCTGCGCAAGAAGCGTTTCGAGATGGAAAGGCGGCCGATTTTGCGTTGCGTCAGACATTACGCGATTTTCGTCGCGCCTGTTTTGGCCGCTTTGATTTGCTACAGATGTTTATGGAGATCCAGCTGCAAACCGCCTTTGCCGATGGCTCTTTGCATCCCAGTGAGCGGGAAGTGCTGTATGTGATAGCCGAGGAACTCGGTTTTTCCCGTCATCAGTTTGAGCAGTTGTTATCGATGCTGGAGGGCAGTACCCAGTTTCGCGGTCACCAGCAGGCGCATCAAGAAGGTTGGTCACCGCGCTCGGCCACTCGTGGCCCGACGGTGGAAGATGCGTGTAAAGTGCTGGGGGTGACCGTACAGGCCGATGACCAGACCATTAAGCGTGCGTACCGTAAGCTGATGAATGAACATCACCCAGACAAGCTGGTAGCTAAGGGGCTGCCGCCGGAGATGATGGAGCTGGCCAAGCAAAAAGCGCAGGATATTCAGGCTGCCTATGACTTGCTGCGTCGTGAACGCGGGTTTCGCTAGCGCGGGTAGGTTATGACTCTAATGGCGCTATTGTGTGCGCCATCATCTCTTTGACTCATCCTCAATATCCATCAAGGATGAGTATCTAAAAATACAAAAAAACGGCGCATAAGCGCCGTTTTTTATGTGGGTGTTATCGCTGACGTTCTCTCTGGCGTGATCCCGTCGAGGTTTTGGCTCATCATGAGCCACTGGCGAAGGGTAAGGCATGCTCTGGCTGGCTGGCCGAGTCGTCAGCGGGAGCTGGAAGGGCCGGAGGACGCGGCGTATGGGCCGCATTTTGCTGGTTACTGCTGCGCGTAACGCCCGCTTGCACCAGACAGTGGCGGCCACGCTGTTTGGCCTGATACAGCGCTTGGTCGGCGGTACGGTACAACTCGGTGCTATTTTTCCCTTCGCCAGCGGCATAGCCGGCGGAGAAGGTCAAGATCCCAAAAGGCGAGCCGCGGTGTGGGATGGAAATTTGTTCGGTCAGGTTCATCAACTCGCCGATCAGAATGTCCAGCTGTGGCAACAGATCGGCCGGGATCAAAATAGAGAACTCCTCTCCACCCATCCGCGACACAATGCAGCCGCGGCCAGCGGCTTTCAACCCGTCAGCAAAAGAGCGCAGGCACTCATCACCGGCCGGATGACCGTAGATGTCATTGAAGGCTTTAAAGGCATCAATATCTATCAGGATCAACCCCGGTGCCGGTGTTTGCCCCATCCATTCGGTAATTGCTTGATCAAAATAACGACGGTTAAATAAGCCGGTCAGCGGATCGTGGTAGGACAGCTCCAGCAGACGCTGATTGGCTTCGTTCAGCTCCTGAGTGCGCTCTTGCACCTGATTATCCAGCGATAGGTTGAGCTGACGCAGTTGTTGCTCGCTTTGAAAGCGCGCCATCAAACTGGCCACCACCGCCGAGAACAGATGCAAGATGGTCTGTTGGTGGCTGGTCATCACCCGTCGGCTCAGCAGGTTATCGGCAAAGATAGCGCCGTAAAAACGTCCGCAGTGCCACAGACCGGCACTCAGGTGCCAGCCGATCCCGATTAAATGGGAGTCATTAAACAAGGGCGCGTCACGGCGAACCTTGAAGTAATCTTGTTCGGTCAGCATCGGGACGATCACCGGATCGGCATACGGATCGACCGACAGCGCTTGTTCGTTACGGATCTGCCCCAGTTCATCACAGCCATAAGTGCCGCATAGGCGTTGTTGTTCGGGATCCCATAACAAGATAGCGGCGCGATCCACGCCAAGGGTGGTGATTTTTTCGACCGCCACCTTACAGGCTAACAGCAGATTGTCGGCTTCTGCCATCGCCAGTAGCCCTTCGTGTAGAAAGCGCAGCTGCTTTTCGCGCAGCATTTGCACCAGCACCGAGGAGACCATGCGACCGAAGGTGATCAATAAAACTTGCTGAGCGGTGGTCAGCGGGCGTTGGGACAATAAATTATCTAACGCAAACCACGCGATCGGGCCATTTTCATCACGCAGGATCACCATCGCATTCCAGCCAACCCCCACGATGGTGTGCTGGGTATACAAAGGGGCGTTATCCTTGATCACCAGCTCTTGATCCTGACTGCGCAGGGCTTGATTAAACTCACTGGTTTGATCGTGATAGTTATACACGATATGCCGTTCATCGGCCGTTTTGCCTTCATTGTCGGTGCCAAAGGTTCCCTGCACCTGACCGGTCGCCGGATCGTACAGCATTAAGGCGCTGCGACAGCCGGGCAAGATAGTCCGCAGCTGTTCGACGGTCAGTTGGTACAGCTCTTCGGGTTCGCGGCACAGCATCATGGCACTCATCAGCTGTTGCAATTCGCGGATGGTATTGACTTGGTTACGCAGATCATTGAGCTGATTGGCCAGCATGGCTTCTTGCAGATCGCGCCGTCCACGCTCACTGGTGGCTAGGTTGTCATCATGGTGTTTTTGGAGCAGCTGGCCAAAAAAGAGTAATACCGCCACTTGGGTGGATTGGTCGGAATCCCCACTGTCATTTTCTGGGGTCTGCCAGACCAAAATACGCGGGTGCGTGCTGTTGCCACTTAAACGGCAGATATGCAGATTGGGCTGGTTGTTCAGGGTGTGCAAGATCCCACTTTGTACCAGCATGTGGTTTTTTACCAGCAAATCCGCATGGTTGAACAGGGCATCATAGCGGGAGTCTTTGGGCCACGCGGCCAGAGGCTCTGACTCTTCCAAACCGGAAAATAACCAACAGTGGGTGGCGTTCAGTACCAACGCCAGTTCAGGTAAAGCTGAATCCAGCAGTGACGGCTGATCATAGGCTAATATCCATTGCTGAAGCATTCCGTGCGGGAGCATCGCGTATCCTTAAACACCAAACCATGCGCAAACCATGCAATAGCATTATATAAATAGGACACCGAGTCGATTACATCCGCAAACTCAATGCTGATTTTGAGCGGTAAGTCGATTTTTAACTTGCTGATATGGCGGGAAGTTTCCCCGCTATTCACCATGGCTTATCTCCACCTAAAGAGGGGATGCAAAGCCGTAAAACCACCACCACGATCGGACGGTGGTTTTACGGGTAGCGCGTCGAACTGGCCGGGTTATTTCTTCGAGGCGATCGCTGTCAGTTTGGCACTGACCCGTTGGCGGCTCTCTTCGCTGTGCAAGGCTTGTGAAAAGGCGCGCGCTTCCAGATCAATGGTAAAGGGGACGGCCTGTTTTAACTCATTTTTCAGTAAGGCTTTGCTGTTGCGCAGTGCTTGGGGCGGCTTTTGGGCGAGTCGCGAAGCCTGTGTGGCGGCAAAGGGTAAGACCTCGCTAGCTGGCAAGCTGCGATTAGCCAGTCCGGCTTGCGCAGCGTGCTGACCGGAAAAGGCATCGCCCAACAACAACCATTCACAGGCCCGCAGATGGCCCACGGTTCGAGGTAGCAACAAACTGGACGCAAATTCCGGTACCAGCCCCAGATCGATAAACGGCATCTGGAGCCGTGCATCGTCGGCCACATACACCAGATCGCAGTGCAGCAGTAAGGTGGTACCGATACCAATCGCCGGGCCACAAACGGCGGCGACCACCGGTTTAGGGAAGGCGGCTAAGGTATGTAGCATCCGAATGGCCGGATGGTCAGTATCCAGATTTCCGCTATCGAGGAACACGGCCAGATCGTTGCCAGCGGTAAAGCAGTCAGCGCTGCCTTGCAGCAACACACAGCGGATCTGTGCATCAGATGCCGCGTCGCGTAACGCCTGCTCCAGTGCACTGTACATGGCCAGAGTCAGGGCATTTTTCTTTTCCGGACGACATAGCGTGAGGCACA
>JBOFCH010000281.1:0-3757 GCA_051645985.1 Plesiomonas sp.
CCGCTTACCTTGCAGGCCTGCCGCATCGGTAAATTTGCCTTTCTGTGCAATGAAGATTGCGGCGTTGTCATAGTAAGGCTTGGTAAAATCCACCTGCTTTAACCGCTCTTCGGTGATGTCCATGGCTGAAATGGCTGCATCGTAACGACGGAATTTCAGGCTCGGGATCAAGCTGTCAAACGCTTGGTTGCTGAACGTACATTCGGCTTTGATTTCGGCGCACAGCGCTTTAGCCAAATCCACGTCAAAACCGACGATTTCGTTTTTCTCGTTGGTGGATTCAAACGGTGGATAGGTGGCTTCCATGGCAAAGCGAATGGTATCGGCGGCCATTACCGTACTGCTAAAACCGGCGCAAAGGCTGCTTGTCAGCAGAGCTGCGGTCAGTAATTTTTTCATGATGAACTCCTTGTAATACGCAGAGAAAACTCAGTGCGATAAATAACCGGCAAAGGCCGAGGTTTGGGGTTGGCTGAAGCAGGCGGCATCGCCTTGTTCGATGATGTGCCCTTGCTCCATGTAAATCACTTGACTGGCGACCTTTTTGGCCACTTCGACTTCGTGAGTCACGATGACCTGAGTGATCCCGGTTTGGGCCAGTTCTTTAATAATGCTGACGACTTGGGCGGTGATCTCTGGATCCAGCGCTGCGGTAGGTTCATCAAACAGCAAAACTTGTGGCTCCATCATCAGCGCACGAGCAATAGCCACCCGTTGTTGCTGGCCACCAGACAGATGTAATGGGTAACGTCCGGCATGCGGGGTTAGACGTAACCGCTCCAAGAGGATGTTCGCCCGGTTTTGTGCTTGTGCTTTGTTGAGCTTGAGGACACGACATGGCGCTTCGGTCAGGTTCTCCATGACGGTCAGGTGCGGCCATAAATTGTACTGTTGAAACACCATGCCGACATTCTGACGTAGTTCGCGTACCGAACGGCTGTCAGGCTCACGTGCCAGATCAAACTGCATACCGGCGATGTGTAGAGTGCCGCTTTTGGGCACTTCCAGCAGGTTGAGTACCCGTAACAGTGAACTCTTGCCAGCACCACTCGGGCCGAGCAGTACCAGTGTTTCACCGGCATGGCATTCAAAACTGATATTGTGTAAGGCTTGGTGTTCGCCGTAAAAGCAATTCACCTGATTTAACTGAATACTCATGCGATCCAACTGAATAATGAGTTATTTTTGGTGATAGTAAATAGATTCGCATAATTATGCAATATAGATATGTAAGATAAGAATGAGAAAATGATCTTATTTTTGTGCCACGGTGTTATATGCCTTGTGGCTTATGGGGTTATCGGGTAGTGCGAAATCAGGCGTAGTATTTTTTTGAGGCGAAAATGGCACAAAAACACGTCTGTAATGGCGTCGAAAGAACAAAAATGGACAAATGAATAAATTTTCACTGTAAAGCGGGGTGTAAACCTGGCCAATGTAGTGTTTTGCGCTGATGAGTCTTGGCCGTGAAGATTATCCAAGAAAGAGCCAGCAAGGTGACGATGGTAAGCGCGTCATACCTTGCTGGCTCGGGATGCGGTTTTGCGGTCTTGCGTTACCTATGACGCTCGCGCAGGCGGCGAATGACGTCGCGCAGTTGCAGGTCTTGATCTTGCAGCAGCACCATTAGGTGATACAGCAGGTCAGCCGATTCGTTGATCAACTCATCTTTATCACCGGCGACAGCCGCCAGTGCGGTTTCCACCCCTTCTTCGCCCACTTTCTGGGCAATGCGCTTAGTGCCTTTGGCATATAAGCGTGCGGTGTAGGAGGTTTGTGGATCGACGGTTTTACGCGCCATCAGAATCGATTCTAGCTTGCCGAGGAAAATCAGATCTGGCTCGACCGCCGTTTCTTCAAAGCAGCTGTCGGTGCCCAGATGGCAGGTTGCCCCATGCGGCTCAGCCAAAATCAGCAGTGTATCGTTGTCGCAGTCCAGCCCCATGCGGGTAGCCCACAGAATGTGGCCGGAGGTTTCGCCTTTGGTCCACAGGCGTTGTTTGGTTCGGGAATAAAAGGTGACTTGACGGGTTTGCAGCGTTTTTTCCAGTGCCTCCGGGGTCATGTAGCCTAGCATCAGCACTTCACCGTTTTGGGCGTGCTGCACGATGGCCGGCAGCAGTCCGCCGACTTTGTCCCAGTTGATCATTGCGCGTTGCTGTTCAGTTAACACAGTCTGATCTCCACACCTTGTTTGAAGAGGAATTCCTTCAGTTCACCGATATTGATGATCTGCTTATGGAATACGGAGGCCGCCAGTGCACCATCCACATCCGCATCGCGGAATGCCTCAAGAAAATGCATCGGTTGTCCGGCACCACCGGAGGCAATCAGGGGAACCCGACATACCTCTCTAACCTGCTGTAACTGACGCAGGTCATAGCCGCGCCGAACGCCATCTTGGTTCATCATGTTCAGGACAATTTCACCCGCTCCGCGGCGCTGCACTTCCTGTACCCAGTCGAGTGTAGACCACGTGGTGGCACGGGTACGGCTTTCATCGCCGGTAAATTGATAGACCTGATAGCGATCGAGTGCCTCGTCGTACCAAGTATCAATCCCCACGACCACGCACTGTTGACCAAAGCGCTCGGCCAAATCGTTGATCAGGGCTGGATTGGCCAGTGCCGGTGAGTTAATCGAAATCTTATCTGCGCCGAATGCCAGAATCTGTGCGGCATCTTCCGCTGTGCGGATCCCACCGGCGACACAGAACGGAATATCAATGACTTCGGCGACTTTTGCGACCCAGCTCTTATCAACGGTACGACCATCGGAAGAGGCGGTGATGTCATAGAACACCAGCTCATCCGCGCCTTCTTGCGCGTAGCGACGCGCCAGCGGCACGATATCACCGATGATTTCGTGATTACGAAATTGCACGCCTTTGACGACTTGGCCGTTGCGTACGTCCAGACAGGGAATTATCCGTTTTGCCAGCATGCAATGGCCTCCTCGGTGTTGAATTTACCTTCCAGCAGGGCGCGGCCGACAATCACACCGCGCACGCCGCTGCCACGCAGAGCGCGAATATCATCCAGTGAGCCGATGCCGCCGGAAGACTGAAACGCGATATCGGGAAAACGGGCCGCCAGTTCACGGTACAGGCGCACGTTCGAGCCAGTCAGCGTGCCGTCGCGCGCGATATCGGTACATAAGACGTGTTTGAGTCCGACGGTCTGGTACTCTTCGAGCAGAGTTTCGATGGCCAGACCGGAGTCTTGTTGCCAGCCACTGATTGCTACCCGTTTGACATCATCACTGCCGATGCGTACATCCAGCGCCAGAACCAGACGTTCGGCACCAAAGCGGGCAAACCAGCGTTTGACTTCGGTGATGTCGCGTACCGCCGTTGAGCCGACCACGACGCGCGCCGCGCCTGCGTCCAGCAGATCAGCCACATCTTGTTCGGTACGGATACCACCGCCAATCTGGATGTGCGCAGGGGTTGCTTGAATCAGGTGGGCGATCAACGCCAATTGGCGGCGCTGGGTGTCTTTGGCACCCGTCAGATCCACCAGATGCAGCCATTGGGCGCCTTGTTGCTGATATTCTTGCAGTCGCAGGGCCGGATCGGCCTGATAATCGGTCTGGCGGGCATAATCACCTTGTAGCAAACGCACGACTTTGCCGTCGATCAGATCCAGTGCGGGAATAATCATCCTTGTTACATCTCCAGAAAATTTTTCAGCAACTGGGCACCGGCACGGCCGGAGCGCTCAGGGTGAAACTGCACACCGTAGAAGTTATCCTGCTG
>JBOFCH010000282.1:0-1851 GCA_051645985.1 Plesiomonas sp.
GATCGGTCCAGTGGCGCTGTCCCTGAAAGCCCGCCGCCACGGCGTTGTAACCCAGCGCCTCCTCACCCCAGCCTTTTTCCGCCAACTTCGGGTTGCCTTGCATCATGTCGCGAATACAGATGGCCATCAGCAGGCTTTCACGCAATACGTGATAACTGTCTTCCGGCGTTCGGCGATACTGTTCATTATTCAGATCTGGCCCATACTGGAATTGGCGATCGGCCCATGACAGCGCCAGTGCTAACTCATCCGCATCATAAATACCCTGATCAATGCGGCGACGCAGCTCGGTCATGTCCACCGCTTGCACTTTCATTCCCAGCCAAGATTCGAAGAAATCATGATCAACTATCGAGCCGGCGATCCCCATCGACACGCCACCGAGCGACAGATAACTCTTACCCTTGATCGCCGCTACCGCTAAACCGGCGCGGGTAAAGCGCAACAGCTTTTCCTGCACATCCTGCGGGATACGGTTATCACCGGCATCTTGCACATCCTCGCCATAAATCGAGAACGCGGGGATCCCTTTTTGGCTGTGTGCCGCCAACGCCGCCGCCAGATACACTGCGCCCGGACGCTCTGTGCCGTTAAAACCCCAAATCGCTTTCGGGCGCAGTGGATCCATATCAATGGTCTCGCTGCCATAGCACCAACACGGCGTTACAGTAATGGTCAAGCCCACGTTATGATGGCTGAACTTGTCTTCACAAGCCGCTGACTCGGCCAACCCGGCAATACAGGTATCGGCTATCACACACTCCACGCGCTCACCATTTGAATGACGCAGCGTTTCACTGATCAGCGCCGCCGTAGCGCGGGCCATGCTCAGAGTTTGTTCTTCTAATGATTCACGCACCCCCATACGACGGCCATCAATCACTGGGCGGATCCCTACTTTGGGCAAACTTAATTTCGTTTTCATCGGGTTACCTCATGTCATCGGCTAAGCAATTCAGACTCAGCCGATGGCTGGCCTGTTGTTAACATTGTTTTGTATTTATATTCTCGAGATCGTCAGGCACCTTTGCGTCAACGCACCTGATCTTTTCCCTTTTAGGCTTTATGAGCTGGCTTTATGACCTTTAAAACCAAAGTGAATCAGGTAGACAAAACCCAGCAGCGGAATAGCAAATGCCATGCGGATCCCAGCCATATCAGAAATTTGCCCCATAATGGCAGTCAGTACCGCGCCACCGAGGATAGCCATAATCAGGCAGCTGCCACCAAACTGGGTGTCTTTACCCAAGCCATGTACTGACAGGCCAAAAATGGTCGGAAACATCAGAGACATACAAGCCGACACGGCGACCAGAGCGTAAATCCCGATCATCCCGCCAACAAACATCACCAGCAGCAGACTGAGCGATGCCAGAGAGGCCAATAATCCCAGCAGCACCGCAGGGGAAATGAATTTCATCATGGCCGTACAGACAAAACGCGAAGCCGAGAACAGCACAATAGAGACCAACAGATAAGTCGACGCTCCGCCCTCATTGCCCCCCATCTCCGTCATCACATATCGAATGGTGTAAGACCAACAGCCGATCTGCGCGCCGACATAGAAGAACTGCCCTAACACGCCGCGCACAAAATAACCTTTGGCGAACAGACGACCAAAGCGGCTCTTCAAACTCAGATCGCTTCCCCCGGTATCGCTGGCCAGAGGCATTCGGGTAAACGCAATCGCCAACCAGACCAGCATGATCACCAAGGCCACTACCACATACGGCCCCATCACCGCCGACAATTCAGCGGACTGGATGTTACTCAGCGCCTCCGGCGACATGGCAATGCGCTCGGCATCGGTGGCCGGATGTAACTGCGACAAAATATAGAACTTACCAATCA
>JBOFCH010000283.1:0-8027 GCA_051645985.1 Plesiomonas sp.
AGTTGCTCGCGGTAATAGGCGGCAACGTGGCCCATCAGCTCGTGCAGGCTGCGGCGCTCTTTACGATCTTGCGTCGGCTGACTGTGGCTGCCGGTTTCGCGCGGAATTTCCAATCCGTGCTGGCTGGCTAACTCTTCCACCGCTTCCACAAACTCCAGACGATCAAAATCCATCAGAAAGCCGATGGCGTTGCCGTGCGCGCCACAGCCGAAACAGTGATAAAACTGTTTCTCGGCACTGACGGTAAACGACGGCGTTTTCTCGTTATGGAATGGACAGCAGGCATGGTAGTTCTTACCCTGCTTTTTGAGTTTCACACGGGCATCAACCAGATCGACAATGTCGGTCCGGGCCAGGAGATCATCAATAAATGCGCGGGGGATTTGACCTGCCATGACACCTCATGATTGGTTAGTCAGACGAAGCAAGTTCATAAACGAGCAAAAGCCGCGCGTTCCTTGCGGAATGCACGGCCTGTGCTGTAACAGAAGTCTGTTAGCGGCTGTCTGTCTGGAGTGAACTCCGTGAAAACGGCAGGTACTACGGCAGACAGCTGGTTGTCAGCAACGAAGTCACGATTGAAGAATCAGTCGCCGACTCCGGCTAACATGCCCGAAGGCGGTGTACTGAAACAGTGTTTCAGTACACAAATGCATCAGTACAGACGAGTGCGGCGTGCGTTTTCACGAGCCAGCTTCTTCGCGTGACGCTTAACAGCAGATGCTTTAGCGCGCTTACGCTCAGTAGTTGGTTTTTCGTAGAATTCGCGACGGCGAACTTCAGACAGGATACCTGCCTTTTCGCATGAACGCTTGAAACGACGCAGAGCTACGTCGAACGGCTCGTTTTCACGTACTTTGATTACCGGCATGTGCCTCTCACCTCAAAGGAAATTGGGTTTAACCCGCTGACTATCAAATCGCCAGCTTGACTAAAAATGGTGCGGAATTTTAATCCGAACGCATAGGGATTGT
This sequence comes from Plesiomonas sp., assembly GCA_051645985.1. Taxonomy (GTDB): domain Bacteria; phylum Pseudomonadota; class Gammaproteobacteria; order Enterobacterales; family CAMTGL01; genus Plesiomonas. Next base: position 975 of record JBOFCH010000283.1, read on the forward strand.
AAAGCGCTACCGCGTTCTACTGGCGTGATTTTAGTGTGCAGGATAACATATCAGGCTTTCCACGTCAGCCTGAGGCCACTTATGCGTATTCTGGGAATTGAAACCTCCTGCGACGAGACCGGTGTTGCAATTTACGATGACAACGCCGGACTGTTGGCTAACCAATTGTATAGCCAAATAAAATTACATGCTGATTATGGCGGGGTGGTTCCGGAACTGGCCTCACGCGATCACGTAAAAAAAACCGTTCCCTTGATTCAGGCCGCGCTGAAAGAAGCCGGACTGACGCCAAAAGATATTGATGGGGTGGCGTATACGGCTGGCCCTGGGCTGGTTGGGGCGTTACTGGTTGGCGCGACAGTAGGGCGTTCACTGGCCATGGCGTGGGGGGTACCGGCGGTAGCGGTGCATCACATGGAAGGCCATTTGCTGGCGCCGATGCTAGAAGATAATCCGCCACCGTTCCCGTTTGTGGCGCTGCTGGTCTCTGGCGGCCATACGCAACTGATTCGTGTAGATGGCGTCGGGCGTTATCAGTTGCTCGGTGAGTCGATTGACGATGCGGCCGGTGAGGCGTTTGATAAAACAGCCAAGCTGATGGGGCTGGATTATCCGGGTGGCCCGTTGTTGGCGAAGCTGGCGGAGCAAGGCACGCCGGGGCGTTTTGTCTTCCCGCGCCCGATGACTGATCGTCCGGGGCTGGATTTTAGTTTTTCTGGCCTGAAAACTTTCGCCGCCAATACCATCCGCAAAGAAGGTAACGATCCGCAGACACGTGCTGATATTGCTCATGCTTTCCAGCAGGCGGTGGTGGATACACTGGCGATCAAGTGCCGGCGCGCGCTGAAAGAGACCGGTTTTAAGCGCTTGGTGATTGCTGGTGGGGTGAGTGCTAACCAAGAGCTGCGTCGCCAATTGGCCGAGATGATGCAGAACATCGGGGGAGAGGTGTATTACCCGCGCACCGCATTTTGTACCGATAACGGGGCGATGATTGCTTACGCCGGTATGCTGCGACTGAAAAATAAAGAGTATCAGGACTTGTCGGTCTCTGCGCGTCCGCGCTGGCCGATGAGCGAGCTTAAGCCGCTGACGGAGTAATGCTCGTTGGGTTATTGAGTGTTATCTAAGCTGTATTGAGACATAGTGGCGGCGTTATTCCCCCTGAGGCACGGCGCTTCAGGGGAAGCCGGGGTTGCGCTGGGTATTTACTCTTCACGCTCGCGTGGTCGGCGAAATTTTTGCCAGATCCTCGGCTCTTGGCGACGCCACAGACGTTCGAGGTTCTCGTGATGGCGTAGCAAGATCAAGCAAGAGAGCATGGCGACCGGAAAGGTAAACTCTGGCCGAAACCACCACACGTACAAAGGGGCGAGTAAGGCGGTGAGTACCGCTGCCAGTGAGGAGTAGCCGGTCAGGAGCAAGGTCACCAACCAGGTACCGCTCAGTAGCCCGGTGATATCCCAGCTGATCGGTGCAATAGCGCCGAAGGCCGTTGCCACCCCCTTACCACCTTGAAAGTGGAAGAAAATCGGGTAGATATGTCCCAGACAGGCGGCAATGGCGATGATCCCCAGTACCGGTGGTGCCAGATCCAGTTTGTAGGCTAGCCACACCGGCAGGCCACCTTTGGCAACATCGGCGAGCAGTACCGCCAGCGCAGCAACACGTCCACCGAGGCGCAGCACGTTAGTAGCCCCCGGATTACCGGAGCCGGTTTCGCGTGGATCAGGCAGACCTGCCAGTCGGCAAATCAGGATTGCGCTGGAAATGGAACCAAGCAGATACGCGCAAATGATCATGCCAAGTGCGATAGCGCTCATGGCGGCCTCCTCTGAATCCGGAATTATTGACGCGGTGACTATCGGATCACACCAATTCCATTGATAATACGCAAATTAGGCTGTTTGGGGTATCCGACCTCTCTTTTTTATGGATAGCAACGTGATGGATATCGTATTTATCGACCAGTTGAGTGTCATCACTACCATCGGGGTGTATGACTGGGAACAAACCATTAAGCAGAAATTAGTGCTCGATATCGAAATGGCATGGAATAACCGTCCGGCCGGTGAAAGCGATGACGTTGCCTTCTGTCTGGATTATGCGGCCGTCAGTGATGCGGTCACCACCTTGATCGAACAGGGGCGTTTTGCGCTGGTCGAGCGGGTGGCGGAAGAGGTCGCGTCCATGCTGATGGCCCGTTTTGGGATCCGCTGGCTGCGTCTGCGGGTATGTAAGCCGGGGGCGGTGGCCAATGCTCGTCAGGTTGGCGTCATTATCGAGCGCGGAGAGCGGGCCTGATGGTGGAGCTGTTTATCGGTATCGGCAGTAATACCGAGCGGGAAAAACATCTCAAGGCCGGGATCTCTGAGTTACAGCAAATCTTTGTACAGGTGGAACTTTCCCCGGTTTACGAAGCCGAAGCTGTGGGAGTGTGCAGTGGGAACTACTACAATCTGGTGGTTCGTTGCCAAACCTCACTGAGTCTGACACAGGTGAGCGCTGCATTGCAGGCAATTGAACAGCGCTGGGGTCGTCGCGATCCGCGGCACGCTGGCTCGGGCTGTTGTACGTTGGATTTGGATCTCTTGTTATATGGTCGGTTGTGTCAGACGGCAAAGCCTTGCTTGCCTCGGCCAGATATTTTGCACTATGCGTTTGTGTTACGGCCGTTAGCCGATCTGGCACCGACGACGACCCATCCGCAAAACGGGCTTTCGTTCGCGACCTTGTGGCAGCGTTTTCGTGATCCGACACAGCGCTTATGGCCGGTGAACGTTGATGGTATTAACGGTGAAGGTATTAATGTTGACGGTATTGATGGGGCATCTTGTCATGCGCCTTGTATTATCGAGTGTAAATAGTAACCACAGTGACAGTAATAAGCCGTGGTAGCAATAAGTAGCAATAAACTGTAGTAACAACTGTATAGGATCACCGGCGCGTTGACAGATGATGGCATTTGTCGATGGCAGTGATCAGTTTTCATGTGTGTTCATTGATTTTTTTCGCAGGTAGGCGTGTTCATGACCGAGTTGCTGATTGCTTTCATCCTAGGTGTGGTTGAAGGCCTGACCGAATTTTTACCCGTATCTTCCACCGGCCATCTGATTTTAGTCGGTCATCTGCTGGGCTTTGAAGGCCCGAAAGCGGCGACTTTTGAGATTATTATCCAACTCGGCTCGATTTTAGCGGTAGTGGTGGTGTTTTGGCGCCGGATGTTTGGCCTGATTGGTATTCATTTTGGCGAAAAGCCGCAGCAGAGCGGTGGTCACTTAACCTTGTTGCACATTATCCTCGGTATGTTGCCGGCGGTCGTTATTGGCCTGCTGGTGCATGATTGGATCAAAGCCAACCTGTTTGGCCCACAGACCGTGATGTATGCTCTCGTTGTCGGCGGGGTGTTGTTGTTGGTGGCGGAGTTCTTTAAACCGAAAACTACGGCGCACAATATCGATGAGATCAGTTACAAGCAGGCATTCGGTATTGGTCTATTCCAGTGTCTGGCGTTGTGGCCGGGCTTTTCACGCTCAGGGTCGACCATCTCCGGAGGTTTATTACTCGGGGTGGGTCGACACGCCGCAGCGGAATACTCCTTTATTTTGGCCGTCCCTATGATGCTGGGGGCCAGTGGTCTGGATCTGCTGAAAAGCTGGAGTATTCTGAGTCTGTCTGATTTGCCGATGTTTGCCGTGGGCTTTATCACCGCGTTTGTGGTGGCAATGGTCGCTATTAAAACGTTCTTGGCCGCGATTAAGCGGATTTCGTTTGTGCCGTTTGCTATCTACCGTTTTATTCTGGCGGCGCTGGTGTATTGGGTGGTGATTGGTTAATCCTCACCACGGGCACGATATATCACGAAAAAAACCGGCGCTGAGCCGGTTTTTTTATACCTGTTAGGTCAGCGCGACTGTCTCAGCGCGTACCGGTAGCGAGACTGAGTTTTACTCTGGCTGTGGATAGGCTTCTTTGGCGGCGGCAATCAATTGTTGGCGTTGCTGCTGTAGCGCCTGTTTGATCTCCGGGCCGCGTAGCCCTTGTGCGACGATAGCTTTGACATCCACGCTCAAGGCGGCTTGATGCAGAGCTTGCAGGTAAGCGGCTTGTGGATAGGCGCGCTGTTCAAAGCCTAAACGACCACAAAAATCGGCTTGCGCGGCGTCGAGCACCCATTGCAGACGTTCAGGTCGCCGCCAGACATCCAATTGATCAAAGATTTTCAGTACGGTTTCTGCGCGCAGCGCAAAAGCATTGTGCAAATTACCGTGAGTCTGGGCGACTAAAATAGCCGCATCCTGATGATTGGCCGGGACTTTTAACCGACGGCAAAAGTCGCGGATCAGCGGTACCCCTTTTTCGCCGTGCCCATGGTGGCTTGGCCAGTATTGTGGCGGTGTTAACGCTTTGCCAAAGTCGTGACACAGCACGGCAAAGCGTACTTCGGCGCTATAACCACGTAGCGCAGCTTGTTGCAATGCCATCAGGGTGTGAATGCCGCTGTCAATTTCTGGATGCCACTTCTCCGGTGCCGGGACCCCAAACAGATGATGCAGCTCTGGGAATAACACGGCCAGCGCACCGCAAGCGCGTAAGACCTCAAAGTAGACCTGAGGTGAATGGCTATTGAGCGCCTTCTCGGTTTCTTTCCAGACCCGCTCGGCAGTCAGATGTTGCAGTTCACCACTGGCGCTGATGTCTTGCATCAGTTGCAGGGTTTCCGGTGCCACCCGAAAGCCAAGAGTGGCGAAGCGGGCGGCAAAGCGGGCTACCCGTAAGACGCGTAATGGATCTTCACTGAAGGCCGGTGAGACATGACGCAACAGACGTGCGTGCAGATCGGCTTGTCCTCCATACGGATCAGTCAAACTCCCGTCGTCCGCCTGAGCGATGGCATTGATCGTCAGATCGCGCCGCAGTAAATCTTGCTCTAACGTCACATCCGGTGCAGCATGGCAGACAAAGCCGGTATAGCCTTGCCCTTGTTTGCGCTCGGTGCGTGCCAGCGCATATTCCTCATGGGTACGCGGGTGCAAAAAAACCGGAAAATCGCGGCCAACTTGCTGGTAGCCTTGTGCCAGTAATTGTTCTGGTGTCGCGCCCACCACCACCCAGTCACGCTCGGTGACTGCCAGCCCCAGTAACTGATCCCGTACTGCTCCGCCCACCAGATATGTTTGCACCCTGTCTCCTTAACATCTTGTTTTGTGCCGTATCGTGCTTCTTTGCAGTATACCGGATCCTGAGGGCGGATGTCGGTCGTAGCTGGGTTTGTGGGCGAGGTCTGCGCGCGAGGATGGTAATCGCTACACTTTCGGGTAAGCTGTGTTGACAGGATGTGACAACCGGCCGCAGCACAAGGAGTTGGCCATGTATCAGGCTTTTTTCGGGCTGAGTGAAGCACCGTTCGCGCTGGTGCCCGATCCGCGTTTTCTGTATCTGAGCGAACGTTATCGCGAAGCGTTGGCGCACCTTTTTTACGGTTTACGTGACGGCGGCGGGTTTGTCTTGCTGTCTGGTGAGGTGGGCACCGGTAAAACACTGGCGGCGCGTACCATTCTTGAGCATACCGACCCACAATGTCAGCTGGCGCTGATCCTCAATCCACTGCTGACGCCACAGGAATTATTACACGCCGTAGCCACTGAACTGGGAGCGCAGTTACCGGCTACGCCATCGTTAGCCACGCTGTCAGAGGCATTGCATCAGTATTTGCTGCATAACCATGCCCGTGGGCGTAAAACCATTTTACTGGTGGATGAGGCGCAGCATCTGTCGCCGGCAGCGTTAGAGCAGTTACGGCTGCTGACTAATCTGGAAACCGGTCAAACCAAGCTATTGCAGGTGATCTTGATTGGGCAGCCCGAGCTGGCGGCGATGCTAGATTTGCCGGTACTGCGTCAGTTAGCACAGCGGATCACCGCGCGTTATCACCTAACGCCGCTCAGTGACGGCGAAAGTATGCAGTATTTGCAGCATCGCTGGCAGGTAGCGGGAGGTGATGACTTTCCCTTTAGCCGAAGTGCCTGTTATGCATTGTACCGCTGTAGTGGCGGGATCCCGCGTCGTCTGAATCTGCTGGCTGAGCGTTGTCTGATGTTGGCTTACGCGTGCCAGCAGCCGCAGGTGAGCTGGCGTTGCGTGCTGCGTGCGTGGGGCGAGTTGCGCGGTCAACCGCATGTGCTGGCTCGTGCTGCATTACTGCCACGCTGGTTATCGGCATGCATCGCGTTAGGTGCTGGGGCGCTGGGTATTTATTTGTTGGCACAGTGGCAACCGGCATGGTTGGGGTTATCCTCCACGCCAGCCAGCGGATTGACGGCGATACTGCCGCCGGTTTCCGCCGTCGCACCGAATGCGCTTGTGCCAGCCGTTCACTCGGTGTCTGATTCGGCAGCGGTTAACGATGTGGCGCTTGAGCCGGTGACTGAACCTTCGCCAGTGATGGCGACGTCTGGAGTGCGGACGTTCTCTTCCAGTTCGCAGCAGGCACTGGATGTGCTGTTTCGTGTCTGGGGCTATCAGTTGCCGGTTGGGCGGGCTGATTGCAGTGCGGCGGTGACGCTGGGGTTGCGCTGCTATCAGGGAACCGCCGGTTTGCCGCGTTTGGCAACGCTGAATCATCCCGCCGTGCTCTCGTTGCGCGAGCAGCAGCAGGAGTATGCGGCGGTGTTGTACCGTTTAAGTTCGCAGAGCGCTGAGCTGTTGGTGGGGGATAGCCGTTGGCGTGTTTCGCGCGCATGGCTGGAGGCCCACTGGAATGGTGAGTTTACATTGCTGTGGCGACCACCGGAGCCGTCGGTACAGCGCATAGTGCGCCGCGGCGATCAGGGTGCCTTGGTGCAGTGGTTGGATCAGCGTCTGCGCGCTGCGGCTGCGCCAAACAGCAACGTGGCATCAGCTGCGACGCCGGCCGCAGCGACTCGCTTTGATGCCGGGTTGGAGCAGCGCGTGCGTAGTTTTCAGCAGCAGCAAGGGTTACCGGCAGACGCCATGGCCGGCCCGCTGACGTTGATTGCCCTCACCGCGGGCAGTGGTGGCCCGTTATTGGCG
>JBOFCH010000284.1:0-4342 GCA_051645985.1 Plesiomonas sp.
AACGCTGATTACGCAAATTAACCGCATATCACTCGAATGAATTAATGCGAATGATATGCGAAGACATAAAAAAACCGGTGTCCATCACCGGTTTTTTTTATTGCCTTCAAACACCCTTCAAACACAAAGGATCAATAGCCGTGCGCGTCGTCGTCTTCCTCGTCGAGCGCCTCTTCCTCTTCCCATGCATCACCATCATCATCCTGTTCATCATCCTCAAACAGAACGCGAGTACTCTCCCCCTGACGGCTGGCACGGATCTCAGCGGCAACCTGAGCAATCGCCTGCCCGCTGGATAACCCTTGCGCCATCAGCTCATGGATCCGCTCTGCCGCTTGCTGTTGTTCACTGTGGCTCAGCGCCGGCATACCTGCAAACATGATCTCTCCTCGCAATAGCGTTTAGTGTCACAACTGCGGCTGATTATAGGGGAAGTCGCACGAAATACGATAAGAAAGAACACAGATCAAAAAAAGGCGCCACAGCGCCTTTTTATCCAAAACACCCACCGATGAGGCCTGATCAGCCATTCATTTCGGCAATTTTCACTTTCCAAATATCCGGGCCAATCTGATGGACGTTAGCGCCGGTGCTATCCACCGCTACGGTTACCGGCATATCCTTCACATCAAACTCGTAAATGGCTTCCATGCCCAGATCGCCAAAGGCCACCACGCGGGATTTCTTAATGGCTTTCGCCACCAGATATGCCGCACCGCCCACCGCCATCAGGTAGACAGCCTTGTGCTTTTTGATGCTCTCAATCGCCGCAGGCCCACGCTCCGACTTACCGATCATGCCGATTAACCCCGCTTCACCCAGCATCATATCGGTAAATTTATCCATCCGCGTAGATGTCGTCGGGCCAGCTGGGCCAACCACTTCGTCACGGACTGGGTCTACCGGGCCGACGTAGTAGATAAAGCGGTTGTTGAAGTCCACACCATCCGGTAAACCTTGACCACTGCGCAGCATATCCTGAATACGCTTGTGCGCCGCATCACGGCCAGTCAGCATCTTGCCAGACAACAAGATAGTTTCGCCCACTTTCCAGCTCTGGATCTCTTCTTTCGTGATGGTATCTAAATTGACCCGACGAGCGCTATCACCGGCCTCCCAGCTGATATTCGGCCACTCATCCAGTGAAGGCGGAACCAGATCAGCAGGCCCATTGCCATCCAACGTGAAGTGGATGTGGCGGGTTGCGGCGCAGTTCGGGATCATCACCACCGGCTTAGAAGCCGCGTGAGTGGGCGCGGTTTTAATTTTTACATCCAGCACCGTTGTCAGGCCGCCTAAACCTTGAGCACCGATCCCCAATTTGTTTACTCGGTCATAAATATCCAGACGCAACTTTTCTTCGGTGGTGGTGGCACCACGCGCCATCAAGTCTTGAATATCGCAGCTTTCCATCAAGGCTTCTTTGGCCATCACCGCTGCCTTTTCGGCGGTGCCGCCAATACCGATCCCCAGCATCCCCGGCGGACACCAACCAGCCCCCATGCTAGGTAAGGTTTTCTCTATCCACTCGGCAACATCATCCGACGGGTTCAACATCGCCATCTTGGCTTTGTTTTCCGAACCACCGCCTTTCGCCGCAATTAATACCTCGACCTTATCCCCTGCGACCATCTCAATATGCACAACAGCAGGCGTATTGTCTTTGGTGTTTTTACGCGTCCCCGCAGGATCGGAAACAATTGACGCCCGCAGCGGGTTATCCGCGCTGGTATAAGCGCGACGCGTGCCCTCATCAACCATCTCCTGCACCGTCATGTCAGAATCCCACTGCACCTGCATGCCAATTCTGACAAAACAGGTCACAATCCCGGTATCCTGACAGATAGGCCGTTTACCCTCAGCACACATCCGTGAGTTGATCAGAATCTGGGCGATGGCATCCTTGGCCGCCGGATTCTGCTCTTTGTTGTAAGCGTTTTCCATCGCTTGGATAAAATCGAGCGGATGATAGTAAGAAATGTACTGTAATGCGTCCGCGACACTGTCAATGAGGTCATCTTTACGGATGATGGTCATTCGGTCGATCCTCTTGTCGTTTTAGGCTTCCAAAGTAAGCAGGGGTCATTGATAAGAATTATTAGAGTTAAGTGTAGAGTAGAAAGAGAGAACAACATCCTTATCGAATCGAATCCATCCCCTACAGCGTGAAGCTATGATACTCTTCCGAATATGACGTGACTATGTCCTGCCTCACACGCCAATTAACCTACATCACAAAACTGAGATGTTTATAAATAACAATAGCTTTCCTTCATGCTTGGCGCTCGAATATCAACCCGATGCGCTGCTCAACCATTTTCTCCCTCTGGCACATCTGCCGTGGGCTATGTTGCTGAGTTCCGGCCATGCCGCACATCCGCATAGCCGCTACGATATTTTAGTGGCTGAGCCGCTGGCGACCTTGTGCACAACCGGTAACGACACCTGTATCACACAAGGAGACGTGCAAACCCGCAGTCAGGACGACCCATTAGCCTTGTTGGCAGCCACTCAAACGGCGTTATTACCGACTCTGCCGTCCCACCCAGTCTTGCCTTTTTTAGGGGGGGCGCTGGGCCTGTTTGGTTATGATTTAGGACGCCGTTTTGAAAGCCTGCCTGAACAGGCTATCCGTGATATTGACGTGCCAGATATGGCGGTAGGCATTTACGACTGGGCGCTGATTGCCGATCACCAGCAGCAAACACTGACTCTGCTCAGTCATGGCGATGTTTATGCCCGTTTACAGTGGTTACTGGCCGCGCAAGAAGAAAACCCCGCCCACGCGGCAACCGATGCGCCATTTCACTTAAGCAGCGAATGGCAAGCCAACATGAGCGCTGATGAGTACCGGCAAAAATTTGATCAGGTTCAAGCCTATCTGCAATCGGGTGATTGCTATCAGGTTAATCTGGCTCAGCGTTTTTCTGCCGACTACACCGGCAGCGAATGGCAAGCATTTGAGCGCCTTAATGCCAGCAATCAAGCGCCGTTTTCGGCCTTCTTGCGCCTGCCGCAAGGTAGCATTCTGAGCGTTTCTCCCGAGCGTTTTCTGGCCGTGGAGCAGCAGCATGTGACCACGCGGCCAATCAAAGGCACCCGGCCACGCCATAGCGATCCGATTTCCGATCGCGCCGAAGCTGCGGCACTGACCATGTCAGAAAAAGATCGCGCCGAGAATCTGATGATTGTGGATCTGATGCGTAATGATATCGGGCGGGTTGCCGTTCCAGGCAGCGTCAGCGTGCCAGAGTTGTTCGTTGTGGAAAGTTTCCCGGCGGTACACCATCTGGTCAGTACGATACAAGCCACGTTGCCGGACACCTGTAGCAACACCGATTTACTGCGCGCCTGTTTCCCCGGCGGCTCTATCACCGGCGCACCGAAAATTCGCTCGATGGAGATCATCGATGAGTTGGAGCCACAGCGTCGCAATGCCTATTGTGGCAGTATCGGCTACCTGAGCTGCTGCGGACGGATGGATACCAGTATTACCATTCGCACCCTGCTCGCCACTCAAGGACGCCTGCATTGCTGGGCCGGCGGTGGGCTGGTTGCTGACAGCCAATGGGAAGCCGAATATCAGGAAACTCGGGATAAAGTCGGCAAAATCCTACCGGTGCTCAGTGATACGCCAGCAGACACAGCACATTCTCCTTTGCTATCCACTGAGATAATAGAGCCTACTGATGATCCCGCCGCTGAATCTGAGCAATCTACACAGCCGCTTTAACCTGACCCTACCGCCCGCACATCCGGCTACGCCGTGGCACGGAGGTGCGCAGGCGGCAGTCTTAATCCCGCTGGTTAACCGACCAGAGCCGACGCTACTGCTAACGCAGCGGGCATTTCATCTACGCCACCATGCAGGGCAAATTGCCTTTCCCGGCGGTCGGGCGGAACCACAAGACTATTCAGCCATTAGGACGGCCTTGCGTGAAACACACGAAGAAATCGGGCTGCCACCGACCAACGCCACCATCTGGGGCTGTCTGCCCACACTGAGTACCGTCAGTGGTTATCAGGTCACGCCCGTCGTAGCCGTCATTGAGCCGCCATTTGCCCTACACGCCGATCATAATGAAGTCGCCAGCATTTTCGAATTACCCCTGGCCGCACTGCTCACCCCTCATCACTACCAAACTCTACATTTTTGGCGCAAGCACAAACTGCACACGATTTATGCGATCTCAGTTCAAAAAAAGTTCATCTGGGGCGCAACTGCCGCTATAATGCGCAATCTTATGCTTCAAGTTGCATAAAGAATCTGTTTTTTCTCTCTGACTAACCACTACTTGTAGTTACGCAACCGGGTACATAGTGATAAGAGTCACACTAATTC
>JBOFCH010000285.1:0-2029 GCA_051645985.1 Plesiomonas sp.
GTTCCTTTACCACCAGAGATAATCGCCCCCGCATGGCCCATACGTTTGCCTTTCGGTGCAGTAACTCCCGCGATGTAAGACACCACCGGTTTGGTCACATAGGCCTTAATAAAGGCGGCCGCTTCTTCTTCGGCGCTACCACCGATCTCGCCAATCATCACGATGGCTTCGGTTTGCGGATCGTCTTGGAACAGACGCAGAATATCGATAAAAGTCGAACCCGGAATAGGGTCACCACCGATACCGACACAGCTAGATTGACCGAACCCTTCGTCGGTAGTCTGCTTAACCGCTTCATAAGTCAGCGTACCGGAGCGCGATACTATCCCGACCCGACCCGGTAGATGGATATGGCCTGGCATAATCCCTATCTTGCACTGGCCCGGCGTGATCACACCCGGGCAGTTAGGGCCAATCATACGCACACCAGTTTGCTCCAGACGCACTTTCACCTGCAACATATCCAGCGTCGGGATCCCTTCGGTAATACACACGATCAGCTGAATACCAGCATCGATAGCTTCCAAAATGGCATCTTTACAAAATGGTGCCGGAACATAAATCACCGATGCCGTGGCACCCGTGGTTTCGACCGCATCACGTACCGTGTTAAAGACCGGTAACCCCAGATGATAAGTACCGCCCTTGCCCGGAGAAACACCACCCACGAGCTGAGTGCCGTAAGCCAGTGCCTGCTCGGAATGAAAAGTGCCTTGCCCACCGGTAAAGCCCTGACAAATTACCTTGGTATTATTATCAATCAGGATAGACATTATTTGCCCTCCGCTGCATGAACCACACGCTGTGCAGCATCGGTCAAACTGGTTGCTGCAATGATATTCAGACCACTGTCAGCCAGTTTCTTGGCTCCCAGCTCGGCATTGTTGCCTTCCAGACGAACCACCACCGGAATGCTAACGCCCACCTCTTCTACTGCGCCGATAATGCCGTCAGCAATCAGATCGCAACGTACGATACCGCCAAAGATATTGACCAGCACCGCTTTAACATTGTCATCCGACAAAATAATTTTAAACGCTTCGGTCACCCGCTCTTTAGTCGCACCGCCCCCCACATCGAGGAAGTTGGCGGGCGCACCGCCATGCAGTTTGACGATATCCATGGTGCCCATGGCCAAGCCAGCCCCGTTCACCATACAGCCGATGTTACCTTCCAGCGCCACATAGTTAATTTCCCACTGTGCGGCATGCGCTTCACGCGCATCTTCTTGGGATGGATCTTGCATCTCGCGCAGTTGCGGTTGGCGATACAGCGCGTTGGAATCCACCACCACTTTAGCATCCAGACAGTGCAGATTACCGTGCGCAGTGATCACCAGTGGGTTGACTTCAATCAGCGCCAGATCTTTGTCTAAGAACAGCTGCCCCAGCCCCATGAAGATTTTAGTGAATTGACGAATTTGATCGCCGGTGAGACCCAGCTTAAACGCTAGCTCACGACCTTGGTAAGGCTGCGGCCCACAGATAGGATCAAGCGCTGCTTTGTGGATCAGCTCCGGCGTTTCGGCCGCCACTTTCTCAATCTCCACGCCACCTTCGGTAGACGCCATGAACACCACACGGCGACTGGCGCGATCGACTACCGCGCCCAGATACAGCTCCTTGGCAATATCGGTACAGCTTTCTACCAAAATCTTGTTCACCGGCTGCCCTTTGGCGTCGGTCTGGTAGGTGACCAAATTTTTACCCAACCACTTCTGGGCAAATTCACGGATCTCATCCTTGGAGCGCGCCAATTTCACGCCACCCGCTTTGCCCCGGCCACCCGCATGAACCTGGCATTTCACCACCCAGTGGTCACCGCCAATTTTATCGGCCGCCTCAACCGCTTCATGCTGACTGCTACAGGCATAGCCTTCAGATACGGGCAGACCATACTGAGCAAACAGCTGCTTACCCTGATATTCATGCAAATTCATGATGCTCTATCCATGTTAGTTATGTTGTCCTAGGGGGTCACCACCGAAACAGACCCGGCTCCTCTTCGGGTTCCGGGCCTACATCACTTA
>JBOFCH010000286.1:0-1616 GCA_051645985.1 Plesiomonas sp.
ATGCCGGCAGCATTGAGATTTTCGCGCCGTTGTCAGGTGAAATCGTAAACATCGAAGATGTGCCTGATGTGGTATTTGCTGAGAAAATCGTAGGTGATGGTATTGCCATCAAACCGGCTGGTAACAAGATGGTTGCGCCAGTAGACGGTACTATTGGTAAGATCTTCGAAACAAACCATGCGTTTTCTATCGAGTCTGACACCGGTATTGAGCTGTTTGTACACTTCGGTATTGATACCGTTGAACTGAAAGGCGAAGGCTTCAAGCGTATCGCGGAAGAAGGTCAGCGCGTGAAGATGGGCGATCCGGTCATTGAATTTGATCTGGCCGTTCTGGAAGCAAAAGCAAAATCAACCCTGACTCCAGTGGTTATCTCCAATATGGATGAAATCAAGGAGATGGTGAAGCTGTCCGGTAACGTAACCGTAGGTGAAACTCCGGTTCTGCGCATCAAGAAATAATTCGGCCTGATGGCTGAAACAGAAAAGCCATCCCATGGGGATGGCTTTTTTTATGGCTAATTTTTATAACGGAAAGAGCAGAATAAGAAAATAATACTGCTATTACAGCAGGTTACCTTCCATCGCCAAAATGTCCGGCGAAAATGCCGCCGTTGGATGTTGCAGGGCAAACAGCAACTTCTGTCCGTTGTAAAAGCTTAGCGTATCAGCACGATCGGCGGCCACTTCCAGCCGGTTAACCTGACGCCAGTCAATATCCAGCTGACTGTCGCAGTCACCGACCAACAAGCGATCCCCCTGCGCACTGGTTACCAGTTGGCAATGGCCTTGCAGGCGGACCCGCACACCATCCATCATTGCAGACACGGCCAACGGGCCGGATTGCATTAACAGCTCAAACAGTTGACGTTGTTTACTGGATTTCAGTTTTGTCACCATATCCCTAGCTCATTGTTATCATCGGATTCAGAGGGGTTGCGCGCAACTTCAGACGGCTGTACCTGACGGCAAAAGAAACTCGACTGAAGTGACATCAATAGACTCAAGATGTAAAAAATGCGCGATAACGCGCATTATTCTACCTAACAGACCGCAAAAAGTGGAAGAAAACGAAAATTGTTTTCAAAACTCAGCAGTGAATCGCTTCACAGCTGTTCCAGACGAGTCCGTGACGGGGCGAAATAGTAGCCGCCGGTCACGGCGCGGGTATATTTCAGCAGGCGATCATACTGGCCATCTTCCATGCCACCAAACATGCTCAACAATTGCTGTTCGATATTATGCAAAGAATGGCAATAAGCGCAGAAATACAAACCGTGCTCATCACTGGCTTTTCCGTATGGCAGGCTGTGGCGTAAAATTTTCAGCCCCTTGCCCTCTTCTTTCAGATCTACCCGGCTAACGTGGGAATTAGCAAAGCGCTGCTCAGGCTCCAGCTCCTCACTTTCCGTTTTAGTCCGCCCGATGGTTTTTTCCTGATCTTCTTCACTCTGCGCATGCCACTTAGGCAAATTATGCACATAACGCTGCACCAGAATATAGCTACCGCCCTGATCCTCACCCTCTTCAATCACACCAATCTGCTGGCGCGCCTCATCACCGTGCGGGTTTTCCGTGCCATCGATAAATCCGGTCATATCACGTGCATCTAGATAG
>JBOFCH010000287.1:0-2675 GCA_051645985.1 Plesiomonas sp.
TGCAGGGTACCTGCATCTTTGCTGTAAATACCGGTCAGCACCTTCATCAACGTGGATTTACCGGCGCCATTTTCGCCCATCAACGCCATCACGCGGCCGGGATACACCGTCAGGCTAGCGCCAGATAGCGCTTTTACGCCGGGAAAGGCTTTGTCGATGCCGCTGAGCTGCAATAAAGGCATATCAGCCATAACCCGCTCCTTAAAACACCACGCCAGAATAGAAAATCAGGTTGGCATACGGGGTACACTCCCCGCTACGTACCACGGCGCGGCTGCTACGCGTGCGCGCCTTAAACGTTTCATGCGGCACATACTCAATCAGGATCTCACAACCCTGCTCACTCGCCAGCTGCTCCAGATGCGCCAGTACCGTGCGATGCAGCTCCGGGCTGGTGGTGGCAAATTCTTCGGCCATCAATACCGCTTCGACCTGCATCTCGGCGGTGATGCTCTGCACCACCTGCATAAACGACGGCACGCCGTGGGTCAGTGCCAGATCGATACGGGCCGTTTCGGCCGGGATCGGCAGGCCCGCATCGGCCACCGTCACCGCATCGGTGTGTCCTAAACAGGCAATCAGGTGAGATAACTCAGCGTTCAGCAGCAGACTTTTTTTCATGGCCTTCTCTCGTGGCTGATTTAGAAAACAGGCATCGAAACGTTTCGATATGCGCTAATTAAAGCATATCGGGGCGAAACGACAACGCCTGCACAACAAAAAACTGCGCCAGAACAGGGAAATTAGAAAAAAATTCAAGCTGGATCGGTTAAGCCAAGAACGAGAAAAAACAACAGATTGTCGCCAGCTTATTACGAATGGCCGACGTCATGACGCCATAGTGGAAATGGAAATGGAAATGGAAATGGAAATGATCATTAATTCAATGCCGCCAAGCACGGCCGATTAGCGTTGACGCGAGCCACCGGCATAATAACCGTGCTGATGTGCGCGACTGCCTTCATGGTGCGGCGCAACCTCTTCACCCGGACAGATCCAGTTGCCCTGCAAATCGCACACCGCGCGATACCCGACCGCCACCGCCTGAAATCCCCCACAATCACCATAGTGACGATTGACATGGTGATGGCCGTGAAACAGGCAATGTACCCCGAGTGAACGCGCCACATCATTGAGCGCCGCAAAGCCGCGTGCATGCGGTTGTGGCGCTTCATGGGTCACCAGAATATCGGCTTGTTGTTGACTTAAGCCTTCCAGATCGGAGGGAAACAGGGTTGTACGGTGGCGCAGCGGCAAGCCGCCGTGCCACAGCTGGTTTTGCTCCAAATGCTGGCAGTAGTGGATCGGATCGAAGAACATCGGTTTATAGGGCGGCATCCAGATCTGGCCGCGGAACACCCCACCTAACCCGGCCACCCGCACCCCGGCCACCTCAGTGACACGCCCGTGCAGGTTGCGGCCACGAAACGGGCCGCTGAACAGCGCTTCATAGGCCGCCACCGACAGGCTGTCGTGGTTACCGGGAATGAACCAGACTTGGGTCAGCTCTTCCAATGCTTGCAACTGGGCCGACGAATGCAAAGCCAGATCGCCTAAAATAATCAGCGCATCTGGCCGCCCGCTATGCAGCAGCGGCAGCAAATAGTCCAGTGAGCCGTGAGGATCGCCTGCCAACCAAATCACTTTCTCTCACCTCACCGCATGTCCGATCCTGTCTGCTGGAACCGGTATTATATTTCGACCTGCGCCCCCAACTCCACCACCCGATTGGGCGGGATATGGAAAAAGTCGGTAGAGCGCAGGGCATTTTTACTCAGCCACATAAACAGCAGGCCACGCACCCGTCCCCATACAGAGCGGTGACGCATCACCAAGGTCTCACGGGACAGGAAAAACGAGGTGTCCATTAGACTGAACATCATGCCTTTCATGCAGCAGCGGCGAAATACCTCTTCTACATCCGGCGTTTCTTTAAAGCCATAGGTGGCGATCACTCGGATAAAACTCGGTGACAGCTCTTCGATACTAATATGCTGATCAGCCGCCACATACGGCACATCTTCGGTACGAATGGTCATCAATACCACCCGCTCATGCAGCACCTTATTGTGTTTGAGGTTATGCAGCAAGGCATACGGCACCGCATTGGGGGCGCGCGACAAGAAAATCGCGGTACCCGGCACCCGGGTCGGCGGATTTTTCTCCAAAGCGTTGATCATGGTTTCCAGTGAGCCGTTGTTTTCGGTCATCCGGCGTACCAGATGAAAGCGTTCGCTCTTCCAAGTCATCATGATCGCCACCATGATGCAGCCGATCAGCACTGGGAACCAGCCACCGGACTCCAGTTTCATCAAGTTAGACCCAAACAATGGCAGATCGATACACAACATCACCAGCAGCATTCCCACGACTACCGGTAGCGGCCAACGCCAGTTATGCCATGCCACCACCGCCAGCAAAATCGAGGTCAGCGCCATCGTGCCGGTGACCACAATGCCATACGCCGAAGCCAAATTGCTGGAGTGCTTGAAGGTCACCACCACCAGTGCCACGGCAATAAACAGCAGCCAGTTCACCAACGGCACATAAATCTGACCGGCTTCCTCTTCCGAGGTATGCAAAATGGTCATCGGCGGCAGATAGCCCAGTCGCACCGCTTGCCGGGTCAGGGAGAACGCCCCGGAGATCACCGCCTGTGACGCGATCACCGTGGC
>JBOFCH010000288.1:0-3871 GCA_051645985.1 Plesiomonas sp.
TGTTTGGTGCGCATGCGCTTTTATTCGGCCTCTCTTTGATGAGGCGCCTATTGGTATAATAAATGATGTGAATTAACACCGAGATAATAGATAGTAAAAACCGATATCGGTCAGTGAAGGAAGGGTGTCATGTCTGAAATGGGCCAACCGGTATTGCGGTTGGAAGAAAACTGGTTGGATGGCGTGCAGGTGCGGCGCTGTCCGTCACCGCATTGTGATGCGCGAACGGCAGCAGAGCCGGTGTCGCTATTAGTTGTGCACAATATCAGTTTGCCGCCGGGACAGTTTGGCGGGCCTTATATCGATCAGCTGTTTTGTGGTGAATTGCCTGCGCAGGCGCATCCGTATTTTGCTGAGATCTATCAGTTGCGAGTATCGGCACACTGTTTGATCCGCCGTGATGGCGAGATTGTGCAGTATGTGCCCTTTAACCAGCGCGCTTGGCATGCTGGGGTGTCTGCATTTGCCGGTCAGCCGCGCTGTAATGATTATTCGGTGGGGATCGAGCTGGAAGGCACCGACGACCTGCCTTATACCGATGCGCAGTATCGGCGTCTGGTGCAGGTGACGGCGTTGTTGCTCCGCGCCTATCCGGCCATGTGCCCGCCTGACGGGACGCTTCGGATCGCCGGACACAGTGACATTGCGCCGGGGCGCAAAACTGATCCGGGGCCAGCGTTTGACTGGGATTATTTCCACGCTTTGCTGGCACAGGCACGCATGCCGGATTGACGTAGCCGGTAGGGCCGGTCAGGATAACCGTGAGTGTGTCATCCCGTACCGGTTTGCGGCGGGTTGCGAGTCTATGTGGGTTATGTGGGTATAGCGGGTATAAATGAAAAGAAAAAAGAAAAAGGAGTGCCGAGGGCATGAAGCTATTTAGCTTACTGTTAATTCTAGCCTGTGAGCGTTTATTCAAAACGGGCGAGCGCTGGCAGCTGGATCACTGGTTGCAGGGGCTGTGGCCGAAAATCCGTCGGCCATCGCTGGTGATGAGTTTTGGTCTGTGGCTGGGGGCAGTGCTGCTGACTTTGCTCTTTCTGTGGCTCATCCGCGGCCATTTGTTTGGATTGCTGACGCTCGTGAGCTGGATAGCGCTCGGTTTACTGTGCATCGGTGCCGGTTACAAACGTCGGCGCTACCATGCCTTTTTGACGGCGGCACGGCGTGGTGATAACGAGGCCGCCAGTCTGGCGGCGGAGCAGCTGGCAAGGATCCACGGGTTGCCGGGTCAGGATGAAAAATCATTGCTGATCGGGGTGCAAAGCGCCCTGTTGTGGACCAATTTTCGCTATTACCTGGCACCGGCATTCTGGTTTGTGGTCGGGGGGCCGGCCATTATGCTGGGTTACACCCTGCTGCGCGCTTATCAGAGCTGGTTGGCCGAGCATGAAGATCCGCTATTACGGGCGCAGTCTGGCGTGGATCACCTGCTGGGTTGGCTGGATTGGATCCCGGTGCGGATTTGTTCGCTGGCCTATGTGTTTGCCGGTCGGGGTGAAAAGGCCTTGCCGGCGTGGATGATGTCGGTGATGGACTGGCATACGCCGGCGCATCGGGTGTTGGCTGAGATTGGCCGTTTGGCGTTAAGCCCACAAGATTGCGACTCTTGGGAGCTGATGGCGCAAAATGCGGTGGCGCTGGCCCGTAAAGCGGCGCTGTGGCTGGTGGTGGCGCTGTCACTGCTGACGATTTACGGCTTGTTACTGTGATGGCTGTAGATATAGATATAGATGTAGATGTAGATGCCTAGTCTCTGTGGCAGAGAGGTAGGCAAGCGACGGGCCAGACGTAGACATGCGATGCATGCTCCGCGTCTGGCCCGTTAGCGTTGTATGGCTACTGCAAGAGTCGGTGAACGCGGTAATCAATGTGCTAAACCATGTGCTCAGCCATACTAGACGTTAGCCTGCGCGAACAGATCGTTTAACGCTTCGCTCATGGTGGGATGGGTAAAGATTTGATCTCGCAGTACGCGGTATGGCAAGCCTGCATCCATCACGGTTTTGATCAGATTAATCAGCTCGTGCGCCTCAGGGCACAGCAGTGAGACGCCCAAAATATGTTGGGTCTGGGTATCAATCACGGCTTTAAGCAACCCCTGTGGTGCATTCAATACCCGAGCTTGCGGGATCGCCGCAACAGGGAGGCTCAATACCTGAATAGCATACCCGGCATCGCGCGCTTGCGCTTCGGTTAACCCAACCCGAGACAGTGGTGGGGTGGTAAACACGGCATACGGTACATGCTGGCGATCGCCGGTATGGCGTTGACCTTCGCCCAAAAGCTGATCTTTAACGATCCGAAAATCATCCAAGGAAATATAGGTAAATTGTGGCCCACCGTTCACATCCCCTAACGCCCAGATGTGCTCTGCGGTGGTACGTAAAAATGGATCTACAATAATGGCACCGCGCGCGTTAATCTCAACGCCAGCATGATGCAGTTGCAGTGCTTGGGTGGCCGGTAAACGCCCCGAAGCCACTAACAGCGCATCAACCGGGTAGCTTTGCCCCGCCATGTGCACGAGTATGCTGCCATCTGGCTGCGCGCTGATCTGCTGAACCTGCGCGTTCAGATGCAGGGTGACGCCTTGTTCACGCAGGATGTCGGCCATTGTCGCGGCAATATCGTGATCCTCACGTGGCAGGAACTGGGTGCCAGCCTCAAATACCGTCACCTGACTGCCGAACTGGGCAAACATCGAAGCAAATTCCACGCCGATATAACCGCCCCCCAGAATACCCAACCGCGCAGGCAGGGTATCGAGCGCCAGTAAGCCGGTACTGTCATAGACCCCAGGCGTCGAGGACAGACCGGGAATAGATGGCATCACCGGGGCTGCGCCGGTATTGATAAAAAATTTCTCACCCGACAATGGATATTGGCGATCCGCTTCTGTCACCAGCACGGTGTGGCTGTCGATAAATTCTGCTTGGCCGTTGATGAGTGTGAGATTCGGCAAGTCTGCCAGCATGTGGTAGTTTTTGTCATTGAGCTGGCGAACCAGCGCATTTTTGCGCTGCATGGCCTGAACAAACCCGTGTTGTTGCCGTGCATCATGCACCAGCGCTTTGGTGGGAATACAACCGATATTAATGCAGGTGCCTCCGTACATGGCGGCAGACTGTTCAATCAGTGCAACGCGCCAGCCCTGACGTGCTAGCGTGGCGGCCAGTGTTTTTCCGCCTTTGCCAAATCCGATGACAACGGCCTGATAATGATCCATAAGTTCTCCTGCGGGGGGGTCGATGCTAAAAGGCAGGACATGGGTGTTTACGTCCCGATCCTTTTATCTTGCTGTTCTTTTACTATAGTGGGCAGCAGCGTCAGGGGGCCTCTCTGTAACGCTTGATTTATTGTCCGGGAGTCTGAAATGGATCCGCTTAGCCGTTTGTTGATGTTTACCTTGCCACAAGGCCGGATTGTGCAAAATTGCACGTTAAGCGGTGACTGGTCAGTTCCCCATGCCAGTGGGGCGTTTTTAGATCTGCGCTGGCATGCGGTGCTGGAAGGGCAAGCACAACTGAGCATGCCATCGGGGCAGTGCTGTACGCTGCCTGCGCTGAGTGTGGTGTTATTGCCGCATAATTCGGCGCATCGTTTACAGCATCAAGAGCAGGTCAGTACACGTCTGTTGTGTGGCAGTCTGACATTTGCTGAGCCGGCGGGATATTTTTTAGCCTCGTTACCCGAAGTATTGTGGTTAGAACCAGCCAAGGGCAGTGCCGAGGCTCACTGGTTGCAGGCGGTATTGCACTGGTTTGCAAGCGAGGCGCAACAGCCGCAGCCGGGAGCCGATGCGTTGTACAGTCAGCAAAGTGCCACGTTGCTAACGTTGGCTATCCGCCAGTGGTTGTTACAAGCGCCG
>JBOFCH010000289.1:0-2884 GCA_051645985.1 Plesiomonas sp.
ACATCTCATCCTGCTGCCAATCCCGCAAAATCAGCTGTGGATCATGCAAGTTGCCTTCCACCAAAATCATATCCAGCTCAAAACGAGTCAGCTTACCCGCCAGCTCCTGCGTGTTATCGATGGTGATATGGGGAATACATTCCGGATGCTGCGCGATAAACACACCCAGCATCTGCGGCAGCATGTAGTTGCCAATGGTGTTACTGGCACCGATATGCAGACTGCCGCTCAATTCGGTGTCTTGTTGGAATGTTTGCTCAATCAGGTGGGCGCGTTGCAATAGCTCATCCGCCATTGGTAGCAGACGACGGCCTTGGCTGTTCAAATGCAAGCGGTTGTTGACCCGGTCAAACAGACGCTGCCCTAACTGCTTTTCCAGCTCCTGCAACGCCATACTCAATGCTGGCTTGGTCAGGAACAACATTTCGGATGCCTGTGTCATGTTGCCATGCAGGGCAATCGCACTGAACACCCTGAGTTGTTTGAGGGTCAGACTCATACATTCAACCTTTTTGAACGATGTATTTAATTTATTCAAATATTATGACTTAACAAAAATAGATATGATAGCTGACATTGAAATAAGACTGTTTGAGGCACCCATGATTAAGTCAGTGCATAGAAAGATTGGTAAAGTTCCTACCCCCATGGCCGGTTTGGCGCTGGGTATCGCGAGTATTTTTTGGTGTTGGGAAAACTTTGGCTCTTTCCACGGAATGGCACAATTAACGGGCGCTATCATTGGTGGCGTACTGCTGAGCATGGTTGCTATTAAGTTTATTCTGCATCCTCAGCTGTTGTTGGATGATTTAGCCCACCCGGTTGTCGGTAGCGTGGCACCAACGTTTGCGATGGGTACCATGGTTGTGTCGGCAACCGTTGACCATTATTCACCGTCTATTGGCTCTGCATTGTGGATTGGCGCGGTGGCTCTGCACTTTATCTTCTTAGCCGTGTTTACCGTGCACCGTGCGCGCGATTTCTCTTTGCATCACATGGTGCCAAGCTGGTTCGTGCCACCTATTGGGATCATCGTGGCGGCCGTTTCTGTACCGAGTAACCCGGTGCTGCGTGAAGTGGCGCAGTATCTGCAAAACTTCGGTATGCTGTGCTATGCTGTGATGCTGCCAATGATGCTGTATCGTTTTATCTTTACACACAACGTGCCCGATGGCTCCAAACCAACCATCGCTATCATGGCTGCCCCAGCGAGTCTGTCATTGGCCGGTTACCTGACGGTGATGCAAAATCCGTCTCCGGTGATTGTGGCGCTGCTGTTTGGTATCGCTGTACTGATGACATTCTTGATTTATCTGGCCTTTTTCCATCTGCTGCGTCTGCCATTTAGCCCAGGTTATGCGGCCTTCACCTTCCCGATGGCGATTGGTGCGACCGCGCTGTTTAAGCTGACTAACCTGATGCGTCATTGGGATATGGATGCGTACTACGTCAACCAGATCCATCAATTAGCTAATCTGGAGCTGATTGTCGCGAGTATCATTATCGGTTATGTCTCCGTACGTTATTTGTGGAACTATCTGCCTCGCAACACCTCACAAGGTGATGACGCCCACAAAAAAGAGCCTATCGCCGCGCACAAAGCCGGTTAACTAAAAGCTCAGCGTTACGTGTAGCGCGCTCCACACTCACAACGTAAAAAAACCTCCGCACGGAGGTTTTTTTACGTCCATCACCCGCAAGTTCACTGTTTACTATTCGCGCGCTCAGCACGGGAGGCTGATTTTGTCACGAGTTATGTCGCGGATTGATGTGACTTATTGATGTCTCGGATGAGTTAAGCCATTGATTAACCGTACCACAGCTGACGGGCTTACTTATTGCACAGCCTTTACTTGTGCGTACTGCTAGCATGACACCCACCGCTTAAGCCGGAGATAATCGGGCACTCTGCCTCGTCATTACCCGGGCAGGCATCCACTAGCGCATGCAGTGTCATTCGCATCTGCTGCAAATCGGCAATCTGCTGCTCTAATTGTGCAATCTTCTGTTCGGTTTTGGCCTTCACGTCGGCACTGTGCCGAGCCGGGTTACGGAACAAGGCCAACAACTCAGCACACTCTTCCAACGTGAAACCAACCTGTCGCGCTTGACGCAATAACGTCAGCTCCTCGACATGACGCGCGTTGTAAAAGCGGTAGCCGTTGTCTTGTCGCATCGGCAGCACCAGCCCTTTATCTTCGTAAAAACGCAGGGTTTTGGCGGTGAGTCCGGTCTGTTTTGCCACATCGCTGATGTTCATGTTTATTTACCTAAATTAACCCTCGAAAGATCTGCTTGACCTTCCCCTTGCTGTAACCTTTATCGTCACTCTACAGTAATTCAATTGCGTAACCAGAAAAAGGAAAGCATCACATGCCAAAGACTGTTTTATTGGCCCTTGAAGGCCTGAAGTGCATGGGTTGCGCCAACAAAGTGAAAAACACCCTGTTGACGCTGTCAAATGTGACTGACGTTACCGCCACGCCGCAGTATGCAAAAGTGACCGGTGACGCCCCCGTGGACGAACTTATTCAACATATTAACGCTCTGGGGTATCAAGCCATGACTGCGAATAAACCCGATCTGATCCTCTCGTTAAACGGCCTCTCCTGTGGCAGCTGTGTCGCCAAAACACAAGCGGCACTGCAAGCGGTGAACGGTGTCGTCAGTGTGGACGTAGATAAAACGTCAGCGCGTATTTTTGGCAACGCCCCAGCCGAGGCACTGATTGCCGCAGTAGCAGCGGCGGGCTATCAAGCGCAAGTGGCAGCGCCAGACATCACGTCTACATCCTCTATAGCCCAACCCGTGACCGTACTGACATTGAGCGGTCTGGCCTGTGAAAGCTGCGAGCAAACCACCCGTGCGTCCCTACTGGCGGTCA
>JBOFCH010000290.1:0-3752 GCA_051645985.1 Plesiomonas sp.
CGAGCGGTAACAAAAACCCCGTGCAGCAGCGACAGGATCACCCCCAGCATCACGCCCACTTCAATGCGCAGCAACAAAATCATCACTAAGGTGGCGATACACAGATAGAACTCTTCGCGGCTTTGCTGAAAAATACGCCGAATTTCACTGATTTTAAGAATGCTCTGACCGACATACATCAGCACGCCCGCCAACGCGGCATGCGGAATGAGCGGCAAAATAGTGCGCGCGTTCAGCACGATCAAGGCCAGCAAACCGGCGGCGACCAGTGCCGCGAGCTGAGAGCGGCCACCGGAGTTTTGGGTGATCACCGAACGTGCGGGGCTAGCATTGGTGGTAAAGGTGCCAGCGAGGCCGGATAAAATACAGCCCAGCCCGATCCCGGCGAAATCCTGACTGACCGGCGCTTCTTTATCCTGCGTGGTGCGTGCCACGGCGGCGGTTTGCATGATGCACACCAACGCCACCAACAGCGCCAGCGGGAACAGATGCATCACGGACTGCCACGGCAGGCTCCAGAAGGCAAAATCGGGCCGCTGGGTATCGACCGCACTCAGTACGGTCACGCCGTATTTGGGCAGATCGAATACCGCATTGAGCAGCATGATCAGCAGCAGG
This sequence comes from Plesiomonas sp., assembly GCA_051645985.1. Taxonomy (GTDB): domain Bacteria; phylum Pseudomonadota; class Gammaproteobacteria; order Enterobacterales; family CAMTGL01; genus Plesiomonas. The sequence goes on from JBOFCH010000290.1 coordinate 619, forward strand.
CCAAATAGCGCCGCCGGTAGGCGTGGATTACGCCGACCAACGATGGCGGTTAGCAAATACAGACTAAAACCGATCAGGGTGGAGATCAGGTTGGCGTGCGGTAATTGCCAGAGCACCATGCCGAGTTGACGTAGCAGGTGTCCGTGTGGCACCGGCAGTTCAAAGATTTGCGGTAACTGACCGACGATGATGTGTACCGAAATCCCGGCCAGAAAGCCGATGGTGACCGGATAAGAGAGCAGGTCAGCCAGCCAGCCTAAGCGGAAAATGTAGGTGGTGATCAGGATCAGGCCGACCAGAATCGACAGCAATCCGGCCAAGTGAGCGTACTCCGGTGTACCGGCTACGGCCATCAGCGACAGGCCGGAGGCAAAAATCGGTGCGATGGTGGAGTCCGCGCCACCAGACAAGTAGCGGTTGGCGCCTAAAATGGCAAAGCCAATGGCGGCGGCAATAAAAGCGTAGATCCCGGTCAGTGGCGGCATGCCGGCCAGATGGGCAGTTGCCATTTGTGCCGGTAGGGCGATGGCCGCGACGGAAATCCCAGCGACCACATCTCCCCACAGCCAGCTAAATTTCCAGTGGCGAAAAGATTGTAAAAACAGACGGGGGGCAACGGATGGTGGCATGGCTGGCTATCAGGCTCCGTGTCGTGGTGTGGCGTGTAATAGCGTAATGGTAAGGCATCAGAAACAAAGCAACGGACAAAATAAAAACGCTCATTATAAAGCGATCGACGCCACTGACTAGCGGTGTGGCGTCGGCAGGTCTGACCGTTATGTAACTGAATTTAATTACGGTGACGCATGACCAGAGATGATTTACCGCTTACGACGACGATTTCTTCGTTATGTTCAGTTATGTGGATCAAAGTTTAGCGTACTGGCTGGCGTAAATAACTGGATGTACGTGCGCTGGGCAAAACCATCGGTCATCCCTGAAATATAGTCGGTGATCACGCGTAGCCCCGAATGGCCTTCGGCGCGCGTTTGTTGCCAGCGCTGACGGGTGCCCGGTGGCAATAAGCGCTTCGGATCGGCGCTGAAGGCATCAAACAACTCCATGATCAGCTGCTGACCACGGTATTCGAGCATCTGTACCTCGGTTTTACGCACCACAAAGTCGTTCACAAAACGCACCAGAATCGAAATGACCTGTTGTAGCGGCGCGGGGAGCTGCGCATTCCATGCTAGCAGCGGCTCACTGAATTGTGAGTCATGCTGCAAGGTGATGCCCGTGATCAGGGCGTTAACCAGCGCGCCAATGGCGTCTTTACGCTTATGGTGTTCGCCGCAGAATAGCTTATCAGTCAGTGACGGCATATTGTCCTGAAACCACGCATCTTCCACGGCCATCAGGGCTTGATGGGCCGGCTCCCACTGGGCGCGCGTGACGATCCCCATCACGATGGCGTCTTCCAGATCGTGAATGCCGTAGGCGATATCGTCGGCCAGCTCCATCACCGAGCAGTCGAGGGATTTAAACCGGGTTTTCAGTGGCTCACTGGCACTGCTGCGCGGTTCGCGCATGGTCGATAACCGACTACGATCGGAGACGATGAGCGGCTCCAGTACCCAGTGAAACAGCCGTTGATCTTGATCATACACACCTTTGGCCGGTTTCCACTGGCTGGCTTTCAGATGACGAAAATCACTCACAGCAGGAGGCTGCAAGGTGGCGCGGGTTTGGCTGAGCAAGGCTGGATATTTCAACAGCCCCAGCAGGGTACGGCGCGCCAGATTCATGCCGTGCAGCTCGGTATAGGGTTCTAGGCGGGTCACGATGCGAAAGGTCTGGGCATTGCCCTCGAATCCGCCGTGCTCGCGCATCATGTAGTTAAGCGCCACTTCGCCGCCATGCCCGAACGGTGGGTGACCAATATCATGGGCCAGACACAAACACTCCATCAGGCTATCGGGAGGCAGCAGGGCTTTTTGCTGCGGATATTTGCGCTTGAGCTGCGCAACGATGCCCGTGCCAATCTGTGCCACTTCCAGCGAATGGGTCAGGCGAGTGCGGTAGAAATCATTCATCCCAGCACCCAGAACCTGCGTTTTGGCTTGCAGGCGGCGAAAGGCTGCCGAGTGTAAGATCCGGGCGCGGTCACGTTGATACGGGGAGCGGTGATCGTCGCGGCGGACTTTGTTCTCTTCGCCGTAACGGGCCTGCCATAAAGCGGTAGTGTCCGGGGTCATCTCGCTGCATGTCCTTGGTTGAATACTCTTTCCTATCAGAATCAATTCCTTGCTGTCTGTCAACCTCACCCACTCAGCGCCGTGGCGCGGGATCCATTACGTGGAGGATGCTCGGGTAGCCGATTGTATTACCGCGAATGATGCAACTGGATGAGTACGTTGCTAAAAGCCGTGAGAAGGCGCAACTAACGCTGGGGGATTGGCGAGTGTGCGCTTATAATAACGCACTTCATTGACAAGCAATTTCAGAGATATCACATGCGACTGGATAAATTTCTTACCGAACAAACGGATATGACCCGTTCCATTGCAGGGCGCGAAATTCGGCGCGGAACGGTAACGGTGAACGGTGAGGTGGTGAAAAACAGTGCACTGAAATTGCAGCCGGAAGACGAAGTGGCCTATAACGGTCATCCTCTGCAACAGCCGACTGGCCCGCGTTACTTTATGCTGCACAAGCCGCAAGGCTATGTCTGCTCGACGGAAGACCCTGATCATCCTACGGTGCTGTTTCTGGTTGATGAGCCAGCCGTACACAAATTGCATCCAGCCGGTCGTTTAGACATCGATACCACCGGGCTGGTGCTGTTGACCGATGACGGTCAGTGGTCACACCGCATCACCTCTCCGCGCCATCACTGCGCGAAAACCTATTTGGTGACGCTGGCCGATCCGGTCGTGCCAGAAGTGGTCGAGCAATTTGCCGCCGGCGTGCAACTGCGCAACGAGCCTGAGCTGACCCGCCCGGCAGTGCTAGAATTGCTGGATGAGCACCATGCTCGCCTGACCATTACCGAAGGGAAATACCATCAGGTGAAGCGCATGTTTGCGGCCATCGGCAATAAAGTGGTGGAGCTGCACCGTGAACGTATTGGTGCAATTGTACTGGATGCCGATTTGGAAGAAGGTGAGTACCGTCCGCTGACCGCGCAAGAGATT
>JBOFCH010000291.1:0-8699 GCA_051645985.1 Plesiomonas sp.
AGAGCATTCCATGAATGATAATCAATATTGCCATTGTTGAACGGATCTCGGCAAAAAAAATTAGTGCGCAGTTGAAGCTAGAAGCAGGGGAAAAATGATTGTTGCTGTGCTATTTGTAGTATCTAGCTTGTTTGCATTACGCATCACTATTAAACTTAAGTCATTGAAAAATAGTGAGCTACAAAGAGTATTTTTGTTCTTTTTGTGGCTCATTTTTTGAGTGAAAAAGCATTTAACGAATTGATTTTAAATATAAAATTCGCAATTTCATACGGTATTGTAACAGCACCGACCACTTGGCAAAACGCGGAAAGCTGACCACTTGCAGACAACAAAACCGTTAAACTTTGGCCAAATGCAAAGCGTTAAGGATGTTTTAGGCATGAAAAGAGCCGTAATTACAGGATTCGGAATCGTTTCCAGCATTGGTAACAACAAAACAGAAGTTCTGGAATCACTCAAAGCCGGACGCTCCGGGATCACCTTCTCTGAAACGCTGCGCGATATGAATATGCGCAGTCAGGTCTGGGGGGACATCAAACTCGATCTGACCGGGCTGATTGACCGTAAAGTTTTTCGTTTTATGAGCGATGCGTCGGCGTTTGCCTACCTGTCGATGCAAGAAGCGATTGCGGATGCGGGTCTGACCGATGACATGGTGTCCAATGACCGTACCGGTCTGGTTGTGGGTACCGGTGGCGGTTCACCACGTAACCAAATTGCCGCTGCCGATGCGATGCGCTCGCGTGGCCTGCGCGGTGTTGGCCCGTACATGGTGCCAAAAACCATGACTTCCGGTGTGTCAGCCTGTCTGGCAACCCCGTTTAAGATCCGTGGTATCAACTATTCCATCAGCTCTGCTTGTGCCACTTCGGCACACTGTATTGGCCATGCGCTGGAACAAATCCAGCTGGGCAAGCAAGACATCGTGTTTGCTGGTGGTGGCGAAGAGCTGGACTGGTCAATGGCGATGGAATTTGACGCCATGGGCGCACTGTCTACCAAGTACAACGAAACGCCAGAAAAAGCGTCCCGGACTTATGATGCTGCCCGTGACGGTTTCGTGATCTCTGGTGGCGGCGGTATGGTCGTGGTGGAAGAGCTGGAGCACGCGCTGGCGCGTGGCGCGAAGATTTACGCTGAAATCGTCGGTTATGGCGCGACCTCGGATGGTTACGACATGGTAGCACCGTCTGGTGAAGGCGCCGTGCGCTGCATGAAGATGGCGATGCAAGGCATCGATACCCCAATCGATTACATCAACACCCACGGCACCTCTACGCCGGTAGGTGATGTGAAAGAGCTGGGTGCTATCCAAGAAATGTTCGCTGACAACTGCCCAGCAATTTCGGCGACCAAGTCTATGACCGGTCACGCACTGGGTGCGGCAGGGGTACACGAGGCTATCTACAGCCTGATGATGATGGAGCATGGCTTTATTGCACCAAGCATCAACATCGAGCAGTTGGATGAACAAGCCGCTGGCTTGAACATCATTACCGAAACCACCGAGCGTGAATTGACTACCGTTATGTCCAACAGCTTCGGCTTCGGCGGCACCAACGCCACATTGGTCATGCGTAAATTCAAGCAATAATCAGCGTTGGTTAACAGGAGCTGATGTGTTAGCTCCTCTTTAATTTTCCTTGACGGGTGGCCCGATAATTTCGGGCCTTTTTTATGCCATTTTTCCACCGGTTCGTGGGCTTTACTGGATGGCCGATCATTTTTTCTTTAGACTGCCAGCCGGTTTTCCCTTCGCTTGTCAGGATATTCGCATGTTCAGCGCTTTTAGTTATCAGTGTCCTTTGTGTCATCAGCCCTTGCAGCTGTGCCGTGGTGAGCCACGTCGCTGGCAGTGCGCTGCACGTCATCAGTTTGACTGCGCTAAGGAAGGATACGTTAACCTGATGCCGGTACAACACAAGCACTCGAAAAATCCTGGCGATAACAAAGAGATGATGCAGGCGCGCCGCGCATTTTTGGAAGCGGGCCACTATCAACCACTGCGCGATAAAGTGGCGGCGTTGCTGCAAGAATCTCTGTCATCACAGAAGCAACCACCACAACAACTGACTGGGCATCGGTTGCAGGTGCTGGATATCGGCTGTGGTGAGGGTTACTACACAGCGGCATTGGCGCAGGTGGCGGCGACTCACGCTGTGCATTCAGGCTCAGGCGATGCGAAAGAGCAGGCTGCCGGTCAGGTGTTCGGGCTGGATATCTCCAAAGTGGCGGTACGCTATGCGGCTAAACGCTATCCGGATGTGGAGTTTTGTGTGGCATCTAGTCACCGCTTGCCATTTGCCGATGCGTCACTCGATGCGGTGGTGCGCATTTACGCACCTTGTAAGGCGCAAGAGTTGGCGCGCTGTGTACGGCCGGGCGGGGTGGTGATCACGGTGTCGCCTGCGCCGCGCCATCTGTACCAGCTCAAAGAGCAGGTGTACGGGGATGTGGTGCTGCATCCGTGTCCGGTCGAGGCGCTGGAGGGGTTTACGCTGGAGCAAGATTTGCGTCTGGCCTATCCGATGCGTCTTGGTGCCGAGGCGGCGGTTCAGCTGTTGCAGATGACGCCGTTCGCGTGGCGCGCCTCGGCGCAGGTGTGGGAGAATTTGGCGGCACAGAGCGAGTTTGCCTGTGAGACGGACTTTGCCATTCGCATTCATCGTCGCGCGCCGCTTGGCAGCGAGTTACTGAGTGGTGATCCTGTCATTTGTGATTAATCTCACACCTATCCCATTCCTCTGTTACAATCGCCGTTCACGGTACGCTTCGGTCTGTACCTGATGTCGGTGCCGGCCGCTCTTGCGGCCGCCCTCTGATTAATGAGTTCAGCTTGACCGACCCTTTTACTGACGGGCGCTGGGCTCAGGAGCATATGTTGTATGTCTGTTGAAAATCTGGAATCGTTTGATTCTCTTGGCCTGTGTGATGAACTGCTGCGCGCGGTAGCCGAGCAGGGTTACACACAACCGACGCCGATTCAGCGTCAGGCCATTCCGGTGGTGCTGCAAGGCCGCGATCTGATGGCCAGTGCCCAAACGGGAACAGGCAAAACCGCAGGTTTTACCCTGCCACTATTACAGCGCTTGAGCCAGCAGGCTCAGCCAAATGGTCGTCGTCCGGTTAAGGCATTGATCCTAACTCCGACCCGTGAGCTGGCCGCTCAGGTGTGGGAAAACGTACGCGACTATAGCAAACACCTGCCACTGCGCTCGATGGTGGTATTCGGTGGTGTCAGCATTAACCCGCAGATGATCAAGCTGCGCGGTGGGGTCGACATTCTGGTGGCAACCCCGGGTCGCCTGCTGGATCTGGTACAGCAAAACGCAGTGTCGCTGGCGAAAGTAGAAACGCTGGTGCTGGATGAAGCCGATCGCATGCTGGATATGGGCTTTATCCACGATATCCGTAAAGTATTGGCTCTACTGCCGGCTAAGCGCCAGAACCTGCTGTTCTCCGCGACCTTCTCCGATGAGATCAAAGGTCTGGCGGACAAACTGCTGAAAAATCCACAACTGATTGAAGTGGCACGTCGCAACACCGCTTCCGAGCAGGTTGAGCAGCGTGTGCACTTTGTTGATCGTAAGCGTAAGCGTGAGCTGTTGTCCCTCCTGATTGGCCGTGATCAATGGCGTCAGGTGCTGGTGTTTACCCGTACCAAGCACGGTGCCAACCATCTGGCCGAGCAGCTGGGTAAAGATGGCATCACAGCGGCAGCTATTCACGGCAACAAGAGTCAAGGTGCGCGTACTCGTGCGCTGGATGACTTCAAAAATGGCCGTGTGCGCGTGCTGGTGGCGACCGATATCGCGGCGCGTGGTCTGGACATTGATCAGCTGCCTTACGTGGTGAACTACGAGCTGCCGAACGTGGCAGAAGACTATGTACACCGTATCGGCCGTACTGGCCGAGCTGGCTGTGAAGGTTTGGCGCTGTCACTGGTGTGTGTGGATGAACACAAACTGCTGCGTGATATCGAACGTCTGCTGAAAAAAGAGATCCCGCGTGAAGCGCTGGAAGGTTTTGCGCCGGATCCATCCATCAAAGCTGAGCCGATTGCCAATGGCCGTCAGCGCAATGATCGCCGTAATGGCAATCAGGGCGGAACTGGTCGTCGTCAGGGCGGTAACGGCGGTAATGGTGCCGGTCGTCAGGGCGGTCGTCCATCCGGTGAGGGTGCGCAAGAGCGCAGCGGCGAAGGCCGTGCTCGTCGTCAGGGTAACCCGAATGCCCGCCGTAGCGACAGTGCCCGTACTGGCGAAGGTCGCAGTGAAGGACGCAGCGAGAGCCGTGGCGGTGAAAACCGTGCCCCACGCGCTCCGCGTCAGCGTGCGCTACGCCGTATCGCTGAATAATCGTCGGCGTTCGCGATGGGTGATTGCGGTGAGTCATTTTTGGGCGCTTAAGATGCACCCTTAAGACGCGTGCTTGAACCGAAAAAAGCCCGTACCATTGCTGGTGCGGGCTTTTTTATGGCGTCAGTCTGACATTGGTGTCAGGTGTTACCCGTGTGAATGTTAACGGGAGGCGGGTTTTCTCCGTTACATGTCCATTAATGACGCCAGTGGTTGGCCGAGTTTTTTTAGCTGCGCCATAGCCTGTTTTTGGTGTTCACCGGCAGTCACCACACCACACAGTTGTTGCTGTTCATCTAATTGCCAGAGCGTCATACCGGTTGCATCCCCTTGCAGGAAGTGCTGTACGCCAGTCAGCTCACCGGCTACTTGTAATGGTAGAAGCGGCGTTTTGACCCGTATTGACTGAGTAGGGATACGTACCACAGTCGGTTGGCCGAGTAGGGTTTTCGCCAGCGCGGTGGCACACAGTAAAATGGGTTGCAGGTAGGCATACACTTCACCGTCAACCTGCGCACAATCACCCAGCGCATACACATCTTCGGCAGAAGTCTCCAGATAAGCATCGGTGACGATGCCGCGCTCGGTATGTAATCCAGCGTTTTGAGCCAGTGTCAGCGCCGGACGCAGCCCGGCGGCGCATAAGATTTCCTCCGCCTGATAATGGCTGCCATCACTGAAGGTGATGGCCCATTCACCGCTAGGCGTGCGCTCTAGGGCTGCCAGTGTGCAACCGAGTTTAAAGCGTACGCCATGTTCTTGCATTCGCTGTTGTAGCGCCTGACTCATGAGTGGCGGCAGTTGGCGTGGCATTAGACGTGGTGCTAAATCGGTCATGATCACCTGTTTGCCTGCCAGCGCTGCGTCCATTCCTAGCTCAGTACCAATCAAACCGGCACCGATAATCAATACCGATGACATGTGTTGTAAGCGTTCGGCATGCTGGCGGTAGTCTTGCAAGCTGTTCAGGCTCAGGCAGTGCTCCGCGGCGCCATTGGGCAGAGGCGGGATCACGCTGCGAGCGCCGACTGCCAGAACCAGCTTGCTGTAGGTTAGCGTTGCCGTGGCGGTGTGCAGCTGATGCTGTGCAGGCTCCAGCGCCGTCACTTGGGTGTGGGTTAATATGTCGATATTGAGATCGGCAGCCAGTTTAGCGGCGTCGGCGCGTACCATGCTGTCCGGTACGGTCTGCCGGGTAAAAATATGGCTCAGATCGGGTTTATTGTAGTCAGCGCCATCGTCAGCCGTGATCAGCAACACCGGTTGCTGCGGGCTTTGGCGACGCAGGGCTTTGACCAATTGCCAAGCGGCAAAGCCGCTACCGACGATAATTATTGGCGCGGTGCCAGACGCCGAGTTTGCTGTTGTGGCGTCCAGTTTGGGTGTCACGATTGGGGTGGTCATGTGGGTCTCTCCTCAGTCTTGCAGCGGATCAAACACGTCTTTGCCTAACCCGCAATCTGGGCAGAGGAAATCATCCGGCACAGCGTCCCATTCCGTGCCGGGCGCGACATTTTGGTTTGGCTCGCCAAGGGCCGGATCGTACACCCATTGGCAAACGGTACAGATCATCTTGCGTCCACTGAGCGCGGCGTTTGCGCTGCTCTGACAGGCAGGGCGCAGGGCACTGATCTGTGGTGAGGCCGCCTCTGCCATTGCTGGTGCTGCGTCGGCCATATTCGTGGCTGTCTGCACATGAGCTGTAACAGGTTCAGGAAGGGGTGTTAATGCCCACTCTTCAGCCAGTTTACGGCCATAGTCGCGGCACAGTTGCAAGGTATTGCTGTCCGGTTTCCATTTGGCCTTCATGCTTTCACAGGTCATGAAACCCGCATCCGTCAGGCGGGCATGGATACGATCGACCGCGCCACCGTTCCAGCCATAAGAGCCAAAGGCGGCCGCTTTTTTGCTGCGAAAACGCAGACCGGTGATCTCTTCCAGCATGCCGGCAATTTTGGGCATCATCACATTGTTCATAGTGGATGAGCCGACTAGAATGCCTTTGGAGCAAAAGACCTGCGCCAAAATTTCGTTTTTATCATGGCGTGAGACATTGAAGATCTTCACCGCGACCCGAGGATCGCGCTCTGAGATCCCTTGTGCGATCGCGTCGGCCATCATGCGGGTATTGTTAGACATCGAGTCATAGAACAAGGTGATCTTGTCTTCCTGATATTGATCCGCCCAGCGCAGGTATTGCTCGATGATCTGCACCGGATTATCGCGCCATACGATCCCGTGTGAGGTCGCTATCATGTCGACCGGCAAATTAAAGCTCAGTACTTCCTGAATTTTAGCGGTCACCAGCTGGCTGAACGGGGTCAGAATATTGGCGTAATAGCGCAGGCACTGCTCCATCAACTCAGTTTGGTCTACTTCATCGTTAAACAGTCGCTCGTCGCAATAGTGTTGGCCGAAAGCATCGTTACTGAACAACACCGCATCGCCCGTTAAGTAGGTCATCATGCTGTCTGGCCAGTGCAGCATCGGCGCTTCGACAAATACCAGAGCTTTGCCATTCCCAATATCCAGGGTATCACCGGTTTTGACGGTGCGAAAATTCCATTCAGGGTGATGGTGGTGACCGGTAATGGAGTCAATGGCGGCGCGGGTACAGTAGATTGGTGTATCTGGGATCTCGGCCATCAACGCTGACAATGCTCCGGCATGATCCTCTTCGGCGTGGTTGATGACGATGTAATCAATGCTGCGCAGGTCGATCTCTTGTTTGAGATTGGCGACAAACGCATGGCTGAATTTATGATCCACGGTATCGATTAATACCGTTTTCTCTTCACGGATAAGGTAGCTGTTGTAGCTCGTTCCTTTGGTGGTTTTGTATTCGGTGCCGTGAAAATCGCGCACTTCCCAGTCGCGTTGACCAACCCAGTGGATATTGTTTTTTACCTGAATGTGCATCGGAGACTGCCTTTAACTTAAAGTTGTATTTAAAATGCATCTTATGTGACGCATAATATTAAACATATATTTTAAATGCAACTTAAAGATCGCGACCGGTTTTCGCGTTGGCTATCCGCTGAACGATGAGGGGGCAGGAAAGGGGGGGGGCATTCGGTGTTCTTTGTTAGTGTGGTGAAAGCGTCGTCGAGCGAGGTAGTGTTTTGTCACAGGATGAAGCAGTTATGCACGAATATCTGCGCTATGCTGCCACGTAGCGAAGGAGATTAAGAATATGGTTACCATTCCCGATTATTTTACTTGTCATAAGCATACCCCGTTTTTCAAGCGAGAAACGGTGCCGGCGGCATTGCTGAGTTGGCATAACACGCGCGTTGGGGTTTACGCCCGTTTATCGGTGATGCGTGGTGGGATCTGTTTTACTGGATTTCGCGGCGAAACGCAGGAGATTGAGCGGGAAGTGATTGTAGCAGCGGGTCAGTTTTTGGTCGCGCCACCGCAGTACTGGCATAAAATTGCCTTATTGACCGAAGACACTTGCTTCAATCTGGATTTCTTTTCCGACCCACAACTGCATGATGCCGCAGAGTAAATCTTAGCGGCAATCTCGGCGGTAATCGCATCACGTTGGCCTGTCTACGTATGTTGCAGGCAGGCCAACGGTATCACTCTGAAGCTTACTCTCTGACGCTTAATCCAAAATGATATGCGGGATGTAACGCGACAAGTCTTGGGTTATCAAGCTGGCATCTTCGCGGATCGCAATTCCTGCTGGTTCATCATCAATCAACCAACTGCCAATCAGGGTGTAGTTATCACCGAATTTCGGCAGCGGATGATAGGCTTGCCAGATCATCCCTTCCTCGCCATACGGCCCATCTACCTCGTACACGGTTTTTTGATCTTGTACGATGCTGATGTTCGCGCCTTCACGGGAGAACAGCGGTTTCACCACATAATCTTTCAACGTACTGCGCGCCGGATCATCGGCAAAGTAGGCCGGTAACAGATTCGGGTGATTGGGGAAACGTTGCCACAGCAGCGGCAGCAGCGCCTTGTTGGAGATGATCGATTTCCACATCGGCTCCAGCCATTGTACCTGCGCGGTTGCCAGATGTTCGGCATAGGCTTCGCGGAACATGAATTCCCACGGATAGAGCTTGAACATCCACTCGATAATTTGATCATCGCTGTCGGTAAAGCGGCCATCGGCGCTTAAACCAATCTCTTCGATGAACACAAACTTAGTGTTCAGCCCCGCTTCTTTGGCGCAATCTTCCAGATATTGCACCGTACCGCGATCTTCCTCGGTATCCTGACAGCAGGCAAAATGCAGCGTGTGTGGGCTGTGCTGGTTTAACTGATGCAGACGGCGGATCAGCGCCTCTTGCATCAGATTGAACTGATCGGTATCGCGGC
>JBOFCH010000292.1:0-3087 GCA_051645985.1 Plesiomonas sp.
CCAAGAGAGATGTTGCGGTTTTTCGCCATGAATTAGGACTTCAACGCGGCAGCGCTATACACCGTGGGTTTGCCCTGTGTCAGCGCAATTTCTACCCGCCGATTTTCCTTACGATGCGACTCCGTATCGTTTGGCACCAAGGGCTGCGTATCTGCAACGCCCTGCACCACAATGCGATTTGGACTCATGCCCTTCTCATCCAACATGCCCAACGCAACCGAGGCTGCACGCTGTGCTGACAAATCCCAGTTAGAGCGAAACAGCTCTGCGGGTGGCGGAGTGTTGTCAGTATGACCGGTGATCTTGATCTGACCCGGCACATCTTTGAGCATCGAGGCGATTTTCAGTACCAGCGGCATAAATTGTGGTTGCAGATAGGCTGACTGCTCAGCAAAAGACGCATTTTCATTCAGCCGAATAATCACCTGCTGCCCCAGTGATTCAATTTGCATCGAACCATCTTTAATCTGCTGCTGAAATTCAGTCTGTAGATTTTTCACCAGTTGTTGATGCTCAATTTCAGTCAACTGCCCCATTGCTTGTTGGTTTTTAGCATCTTCTGGTGATGTTGTTGATTCCGGTAATGGAATGGTTTCTGATGCTGCATCCCGGTCACTCTCCAACACCTTCGAGGTTGCCAACGAGCGCGGCAGGCTTTCAATAACCGAAGGCGATGCCTGCGCCAACTCTTTGGTGCCGACGGCGTGATCAATGATCCCGGTACCACCATCCAGTACAGGAGAGCCACGCGGTTTGGCAATGAAGCCAATTTCACCGAATGAGTCGATCAGCCCTTGGATCATCGCTCGCGTAGTTGTCTCTTTGGTCATCGCAAAGGCATACAGCACCACAAACAGGGCAAATAACAGTGTCATATAATCCGCATAGGAGACTAACCAGCGTTCGTGGTTTTCGTGTCCCCCTTCGCTGCGGCGTTTTCTTCTGGCTCTAGCCATACGCTTTCTCTTCTGTGCTATTCTCGATATATCTCGATGTACTATTTCCGAATAGAATTTCCTAACGGAATTTCCGCGTCGATGGTGAATTACTGTTGCTCTTCGGTATACACATCCAAACGCTGGCGGATCTGGTGCGGACTGTGACCTTCAGCGATGGAATACAATGCATCCACACTCATGATTTTGTAGTTATACAGATCATGAGCGAACGCTTTATAGCGGTTGGCAAACGGCAGTAACAGCACGTTAGCAAAGGCAACCCCGTAAATGGTGGCGATAAATGCCACGGCAATCCCGGCCCCCAGCTCATCAGGGCGATCCAACAATCCCATGGCATGGATCAAGCCCAATACGGCCCCCAGAATCCCCATCGTCGGGCTATAGCCGCCCATGGATTCATACAGCTTGGCGGTCTGCTCGATGTCGTATTGTTCTTTTTCGATTTCCGCTTCCAGCAGTTCATACATCGCATCTTTATCGACGCCATCCACCAGCATCTGTACACCTTTGGCGGTAAACGGATCGGGGATCTCTTCAATCATCGCATCCAGAGCCAAAAAGCCTTCTTTGCGGGCTACGCTTGCCAATTTTTCCAGCATTTCGGCCTGCGAGAAAAAGTCCATGCGCAGCGGGATCACCAACCAACGAAACCGCTTGAGGCTACGCCACATGACGTTGAAGGGAAACTGCACCATAGCCGCACCAATAGTACCGCCAACAACGATCAAAAATGCCGGACCATTCAGCAGTGCAGACGGGTGACCGCCTTCAATCAGATTCGCCCCCAAAATACAAATCAGGGCAACAAAAAAACCAATGAAACTCACATTAAACCTCTGTGCTCGTGGTCAATAATCAGGCGGTTAACGGTACAAGATGCCAGTGCTTGTGCTAAGCACGTCTTGCTCTGATACCGATTCATACGATGAATTTGTACTCTCTACTTTTGGGTATCGCAGCTTTACGCAAAAACTTGAGCAAAAAAGCCGTAACAGTCAGTAAACAGCGAGCGACCGCGCTTTTTTCTGCCGCAATGCAACAAGCCGGACTACCCTTTAGGCGCAGTAATCTTTACTATGGTCTGTCATGTTGCAGTATTTTTCAGGCAGGTACAGAAGAACACCATGAGCAGTCAGGCACAGGATACCTATTACTTTTACGATTTTGAGACTTGGGGAACCCATCCGGCGCTCGACCGGCCGGCACAATTTGCCGGTATCCGTACCGACAGTGAGTTCAATATCATCGGTGAGCCACTGGTGATTTATTGCAAACCCACGGATGATTACCTGCCCCACCCAGAAGCAGTAATGATCACCGGTATCACGCCGCAAGTGGCGTTGGCTCGTGGTGTCTGTGAGGCCGAATTTGCCGCCTTGATCCATGCACAATTCAGCCAACCGCGTACCTGCACTGTGGGTTATAACAATATCCGCTTTGATGATGAGGTAACGCGCAATATTTTCTACCGCAACTTCATCGATCCGTATGCCTATAGCTGGCAAAACCACAACTCACGCTGGGATTTGTTGGATGTCGTGCGCGCCTGTTATGCGCTGCGCCCTGAAGGTATTGAATGGCCGGAGGGTGACGATGGTCTACCGAGCTTTAAGCTGGAAAAACTGACCCACGCCAACGGAATTGAACATACCCAAGCACATGATGCGATGTCCGATGTGCATGCCACGATTGCGATGGCACGCTTACTGCGTCAGGCTCAACCTAAGCTGTTTGATTATTTTCTAACTCATCGCCATAAGCGTAAGGTATCTGGATTACTGGATCTGGTGAACATGTCGCCGCTGGTGCATGTCTCTGGAATGTTTGGTAGTGCGCGCGGCAATACCAGCTGGATTGTGCCACTGGCTTGGCATCCCACGAACCAGAATGCGGTCATTGTTTGCGATCTGGCCGGCGACATTTCGCCTTTACTGACTGAGGATGCTGATACCCTGCGTGAAAAACTGTATACCGCAACCGCCGATCTAGCGCCGGGAGAAAGCCGTATCCCGTTAAAACTGGTACATATCAATAAGTGTCCGATTCTGGCTCCGGCCAAAACACTGCTACCGGAAAACGCTGAGCGGCTGGGTATTGATCGCGCCGCTTGCCTGCAAAATCTGCAACG
>JBOFCH010000293.1:0-3439 GCA_051645985.1 Plesiomonas sp.
CCACATCGCACCGATGTTCCAACCAAAGGCCCAAGTATCACCCTGTAGGTAGGAGATTTCGGTAGAGGCTGAAGGCAGTTTGGAGATAGAGCCTAACACCGGATCAGAGGCTAAGATCCCCGCATGACGTACCAGTTCAGCATCGGCATACACAGCGTTCAGACCTAAACCTAAGCTGAACTGTTGGTTGACACGGTATGCTGCGCTCAAGTTGGCGTTAACTGTAGTCAGGTCAGTTTTACCACCCAAGAAACCGGCATTGAAATTGCTCGGGAATTCAGTAGCCAGACCGTAGTTGGAGAACAGTGCGCCACCCAGTGCCCATTGTTCATTAATTGGATAAATGACCGCACCAAACGGTACTACCGCGGATGGCGCGATATCGCTGGCGTTAGCGCTATAAGATTTGCTTGGGTATGGGCCTAATTTCGGGCGGCTGGTTGTACCGTTAACATCGACCGCCGGATCGATATAAGTCAGACCACCAGAGATAGACGGGGCATCGAACATCATCATCGCGGCTGGGTTACGGATCACCACGGCGGCGTTGTCGGCCACGGCACCTTCACCGGCGAAGGCACGACCCAGACCGGAAGCGGAGTGCTCACCAATCTGATAGCCGGCGGCGCTGGCGTTGGCGGATAACAAGGCCACTGCGGTAGCCAGAGCTGATTTGGTTAACAGGTTCTTCTTGTTCATATACAGATTCTCTGTCTGTGATTATTATTTGCGGTCCCCCCTTCATGGAGGGTTGCGCGGATTGTAGGGGCTTAACCGGTCTGCTGAAATCAGACCAGTGGTCAATATAAGCTCAAAATAACGTTTTGTTAACACTTTTTCAGACCGTTTTATGCGAAAAACAGACTTATCATGACCGCAAGTAACGTTATTGTTTTTAACTGATTCACGATGATAATTAAAAATTTATTGCAAACAGGTATTTATAAATATTTCCGTTGAAATGTAGGGAATGTCAGGAGTGTGAGCTGAAACGTGCGTTTTTTCATGATGATTCATTCAGATAATACATAATTCAATATTTTGTTAACAGTTGTGTAATTAAAATCTACCGTGAAAATGAAGCACATAATTCCTGTTGGGTCAGACTGGTGAGCCGTGTATGATAATCCCATACCTTATTTGAGGTTTTGGCTGTTTGATTTTATTCGGCTCACGAGAGGACCTATTTATGTCTAACGAGAATATCTGTCGTGCACAGGAAACCGCTGCCTGCTGCTGTGTGGATGTGGGAACCATTCTGGATAACACCGATTGTACGGCCAGTGTTGAAAAGGTCTTTGCGACCAAAGATGAAGCTGAGGCATTTCTGGCTAAGCTGACGCAGAAAGCCCGTGATATCGAATCTGATGCCTGTGACATCACCAGTGACATCACCGAGATCGCGGATGGCGTTAAGCTGAGCGCGGATTTCTCTTTCTCCTGCCAAGCAGAAACCATGATTTTCCAGCTGGC
The DNA here is from genome assembly GCA_051645985.1 of Plesiomonas sp. Lineage (GTDB taxonomy): Bacteria > Pseudomonadota > Gammaproteobacteria > Enterobacterales > CAMTGL01 > Plesiomonas. The sequence goes on from JBOFCH010000293.1 coordinate 1,474, forward strand.
ACTGCGTTAAGCGCCTATCCCGTGGGGGTGGGGTGAACGTATCGCCACTGCGGAGAATACTGAACAAAATAAAAGGCCGTATCGAGAGATACGGCCTTTTTACATTTCATTGCGGATACTGGGGAAGATTCTTAATCTTTCTCATCCAGCGTCAAGCTGATTTTCGGGAAATCATCATGACGGCGCAGATCGGTAACTGGCGCAGACGCCGGAGCGCTGTTATAGCTGCGGATCCCCCGAATGCGGTGTAATAGCTGACGTAGCGCCTGTGGATTCCAGCTGCTCTGCGTGTCTTTGCTGCGGCGCAAACGGGTCAGCTCACGGTCAATGGCATCACCACTGGGCAATTCAGCAAAGTGGGTAAACTTGCGACCCGGCCAGCGCAGACGCGCCCATTGGCTGAGTGCACGCGTGATCTGGGCTGGCTCATGGCTATTGAGTGCTTGCTCCAGCTCCAACCACGCTTTTTCTTCCGGCTCTGGCTCGTTTGGCATCATCAGTGACAAGCGGCTCAACTCGTTACGCAGGCTACGTTTCTGGCTGAAATGCCAGTACAGGCCACCGGCGAGCACCATCCCACCGAAAATAGCGATATACCCAAAGAGATTGGCGTAGTTTTCCTTGGGTTTGACCATCGGTACCACCGGCTGGCTGAGCGCCGGATTGCTGCTGATCACCAGCGGTTGGGCCGCCAAGACGGCGGTTTCTGCTTTTTCGGTTTGGGTATTCCACCAGGTCAGGCTGATCTCAGGCAGCATCACATTGTTGGCGGTACGTTTTGGCATCAGGATGTGGCGGATTTCCAGCTCAGTTTCGCCGTTAACGGTACGGCGCTGTTCTACCGGTTGGGCATGCAGGCTCAGCTCGGCCGGATAGACTATCTCCGGCATCACCAAGGGTTTGTCGCCCAGACCGCGTGCACGCAGACGAATGGTGCGGGTTAGCGGCTCACCGACTTTGGCAGCTGTAGGTTGTGGAAACCAGGTTTCGTCCAGTGACACCTTCTCGGCCGGTAACCAGCTGTCAGCCAGATCTTTAGGCAGCGGACGGACATTTAAGGTCACGGGCAGGGCTTCGGCATAGGCATTCAGTGGTGGTTGCAGCTGGCTGCTGCCACGTACCGTACCGCGAAACCGGATATTGCTGATGGTGATGTTACCCGGTTCATGGGCCATGATCTGATAGCGGCGGCTGACGATTTGATAGCGGTTGCCGTCACGCATCAGGCTCCAAGAACGATCTTGGCCAACTTGACGCAACGTACCACTACTTAACTCCGGCGTGGACAGCACACCGTCCAGCAACTCACTGGCTAGCTCCAGATCGATATCCAGATAAACCGCTTCATCCGGATAGGCGACCGGTTTTGACAGTCGGGTATTCAGTACCGCCTGATCTAGCGTGATCACCGGTTTGGTTGGCTCTTCCGGCGCAGTCTCTTCTTTTTTCTCTTCCGCTTTGGCCGGGATCACGTTAAAGGCCAGCGGTTGGCTGGATACACTATCAATGGTCAGGGCCGGGATTTGGTAATTGCCGGTTTGATCCTGCATCAGCGTGGTTTTCCAGCGGGTGGCTGCCGGTTGCTTTTTGTCGGCCGGGATCTGGTTATATTCGGTATTCCCGACCACAAAAGACTGACCAAACAGCGGAGACAGATCCAGCGCCTCATTAGGCAGCAGATCGTCGGCAGTGATCGTCAGGGTAAAAGGTTGCCCTTGTTCCACCGGCTCCTTATCAATACTGATATCCAGTTTAGTCAGCGCCTGCGCCAGTGGGCTGAGGCACAGGCAGAGTAAGGCTACCCCTGTTTTCCAGAGTGTTATTGAGCGCAAGGTATCGCGTACCATCAGCATAATGGTGACTGTGTCCGAATCGAGTGAAATAACACGCATCCTGCCACTGGCTTGTAGCCAGCAGCGTATCAGCATAAACAGAGCGGCGTATTGGCAACGCCGTAATCTCAATG
>JBOFCH010000294.1:0-2824 GCA_051645985.1 Plesiomonas sp.
GAAGCCGAAGCCGAAGCCGAAGCCGAAGCCGAAGCCGAAGCCGAAGCCGAAGCCGAAGCCGAAGCCGAAGCCGAAGCCGAAGCCGAAGAACAGCCACTTGAGCAGGAAAAGCCGACCAAAGAGGGTTTCTTTGCCCGCTTGAAGCGCAGCTTGCTGAAAACCAAACAGAATATCGGCACCGGCTTCTTTGGCCTGTTCCGTGGCAAGAAAATTGATGATGAGCTGTTTGAAGAGCTGGAAGAGCAGCTGCTGATTGCCGATGTCGGGGTGAGCACCACCGCCAAGATCATCGGTAATCTGACCCAGCATGCTAGCCGCAAACAGCTGTGCGATGCCGAAGCCTTGTACGGTCTGCTGAAAGACGAAATGTCAGACATCCTGACCCCAGTCGAAGCGCCGCTGCAAGTGGAGGGCCATACGCCATTTGTGATCCTGATGGTGGGCGTGAACGGCGTGGGTAAAACCACCACCATCGGTAAGCTGGCGCGTCAGTTCCAGTCGGAAGGTAAATCGGTGATGTTGGCGGCGGGGGATACCTTCCGCGCGGCGGCGGTGGAACAGTTGCAGGTATGGGGTCAGCGCAACAAGATCCCGGTGATTGCCCAGCATACCGGCGCTGATTCCGCCTCGGTGATTTATGACGCCATTCAGGCAGCCAAGGCGCGCGGTGTCGATGTACTGATCGCCGATACAGCCGGCCGTTTGCAAAACAAGAGTCACCTGATGGAAGAGCTGAAGAAGATAGTTCGGGTGATGAAGAAAATTGATGAGAATGCGCCGCATGAAATCATGCTGACATTGGATGCCGGCACCGGCCAGAATGCCATTAGTCAGGCCAAGTTGTTCCAAGAAGCGGTCGGGCTGACCGGTATTACCCTGACTAAGCTGGATGGCACCGCCAAAGGCGGCGTGATCTTCGCGATCGCCGATCAGTTCGGTATTCCGATCCGTTATATCGGTGTCGGTGAAAGCATCGAAGATTTGCGTCCGTTCCATGCCAAAGACTTTATCGAGGCACTGTTTGCCCGGGAGGAATAAAGGATGATCCGTTTCCAGCAGGTCAGTAAAGCCTATCTTGGCGGCCGTCAGGCGTTGCAGGGGGTGTCCTTTCACCTGCAACAAGGTGAGATGGCATTTTTAACCGGACACTCCGGGGCGGGGAAAAGTACCCTGCTGAAGCTGATCTGCGGGATCGAACGGCCAAGTGATGGTCAGATCTGGTTTGACGGCCATGAAATTTCGCACCTCAAACACCGAGAGGTGCCGTTTTTGCGTCGTCATATCGGCATGATTTTCCAAGATCACCGTTTGCTGATGGATCGTACTATCTACGAAAACGTGGCGTTGCCACTGGTGATCACCGGTAACAGCGCCGATGAGATCAAGCGTCGCGTTTCCGCGGCGCTGGATAAAGTCGGGCTGCTGGATAAAGCGCGCTGTCTGCCGATCCAGCTCTCGGGCGGTGAACAGCAGCGGGTGGGGATTGCCCGCGCCGTGGTGAACAAACCGGCGCTGCTGCTGGCCGATGAGCCGACCGGTAATCTGGATGATGCCCTGTCGGCCAGCATTCTGCGCCTGTTTGAAGAGTTCAACCGGGTCGGCGTGACGGTCTTGATGGCCACCCACGATACCCAGCTGATCGCCAGCAAGCCGTATCGCTTGCTGACCTTGGAACAAGGACGACTGAAGGAGACACCTCGTGGCTAAAGCAGCACTGAAGAAAAGCTCAGATCCGCGTCCGGCCCGTAGCCGAGGTAGCCTGCGCGAACAGTGGCGGCATGCTTGGCACAACTGTCTGCAAGACTTGCTACTACAGCCGGTCGCCACGTTGCTGACGGTTCTGGTGATCGCCATCGCGCTGACCTTGCCTGGGGTGTGTTATCTGGGCTGGAAAAATGCCGCACTGGCGGCAGATCAGTGGTATCCGGAGCCGGAAATTACCGTCTATCTGCAAAAGTCACTGACCGATCCGCTGGCGCTGGCATTGGCTGATCAGCTGCGTCAGTTACCGGGCGCGGGGAAGCTGACTTATCTGTCGCGCGCCGATAGCCTCAATGAGTTTCGCCAGTGGTCTGGTTTTAGTGATGCACTGGATATGCTCAATGATAACCCGCTACCCGCGGTGGCTATCGTGCGGCCGCAGGGCGAGTTTGCCAAAGAGCCGGGCCTGAGCGCCCTGCGCGATAAGCTGGCGGCGCAACAAGGGGTCAGTGAAGCTAAATTGGATAACACGTGGCTGGATCGGTTGACCGCCTTGACCGAGCTGGTGGCGCAAGCCGCGCTGTGGATGGCGACCCTGATGCTGTGCGCCGTATTTTTAATCATCGGTAACAGTGTGCGTCTGAATATTTTCAACCGCCGCGACAGTATCGAAGTGATGAAGCTGATTGGCGCTACCGATGGCTTTATCCTGCGTCCGTTTTTATACGGTGGTGCGCTGCTCGGTTTAGCCGGGGGGGTGTTGGCGTGGCTGTTGGATAGCATCATCATTTGGCGTTTACAGCTGCAAGTGGACAACGTGATGCAGGTGTTCGGTACCCGCTTTACCCTACAGGGGCCGGGGCTGGAAGAGGTACTGCTGCTGTTGATTGTCTCGGGTATGATTGGTTGGTGCGCCGCGTGGCTGGCTACTGTGCGTCATCTTCGCGAGTTTGCGCCTAAGTAAAAAACGGTTTCGCTTTTGGGAACTCGTAAGTGGTTGCGCAGTCCAATAAAAGGTCTGTTTTGCGGCCAGTATCACGGCTGCGCCGCAACAAAAGCGTTTCGGTGCCAGATACACTTGGTTAAGATTCACCCTTTGCCCTGTGGGTAAAGTGCGCTACAT
>JBOFCH010000295.1:0-1564 GCA_051645985.1 Plesiomonas sp.
ATATAGATGTCTTCTACCGTGACATCCATCATGTCGCGCTTTTGGTAATGCTGCATGATGGCTTTACGTGCGGAGTACAAGCCTTTGGAGTCAGAATAGCCTTGGGCGGTAGGCAGGTTACGGATCACATCCACCAAGATCTCATCGGGGGCTTCAAAACCGAATGGCGCCGGATTGCCGATATTCAGTTTCAGGATCTTGTTGCCTTCCTCTTCCAAGCGTTTGGCTTCTTTTAATACCGGGCCGCGGATGTCATAGCAAACGTTATCGAGTTTTGTAGACTTATTGAGAGTATGCATAGTAAGGCGCGCCACTGTTATTAAAATATAAAGAGATACTCCAGCACTTTACTCTGTGGGCGACAGCGGCGAAAGGTAAGCGGTTGATTTCAGAGCAACGCTCTGTATGTGACTCAACAGGCGGCGCATAGATAACTATGATGTAGGTTAAATTGGTATTTTATTGTGCTAACAGGTAATAAAATAGATTAAAATTATGACTTTAAATAAGTCAGTGTGACCAAGGTCGTTGAATCTGGCCGTTTGGCGTTACAATATGGCCGTTTTGTGATGACTCTCCATGAATCAAAATGAAAATCAGGAGAGCGAAAATAACCAGAGTAAGTGGATTACTTACGCGTGAGGTTACTTTGAACCTGCTTGATGAACTGATGCCCAAACTGCGTCAGCTGTTTTGTGCTCCGGCGGAAGATACTGTGCCGGAGACCACTGATCCCGATCCTTCTGTTGCGCTGCTACCGGATGCGCCCGGTATCCGGCAATTTACGTTTTCGATGCTGCGCCGCGATGCGGGCAAGCTGCTGGATTGGCTGTCTGCTCAGCCATTATTCCCCAAATTCTACTGGTTACACCGTGATGGCTCTGAAGAGGTCGCCGCGCTCGGGCAGGTTCGGGTATTTAACCGCACCGATGCCGTTACCGAGTTTTTACAAGCCCAGCGTGAACCGCTGCGGGTCTGGGGCGGGACTGCATTTGATGGCGCTCAGGCGCGCAGCCACGGTTGCCTGAGTGGTTGGTTTTTTTTGCCGCGCTTTGAGCTGCGCCAGACCACCAAAGGTGCGTGGTTGACCATCAACCTGCACAGTCATACTTCGCTGCGTGAAGATGGCCTGCAAGCCTGGCAACAGTTGTGCCTGCTGGTGGCGGCACGCGCCTTAGATTTGCCGGATGTGACGGTAGAGCAGGCGCGTCATGCGCCGGATAAGGCCGGTTGGTTCGCGCTGATCCGTAAATCGTTGGCGGCCATTGAGGCACATGAGTTTGATAAAGTGGTGTTGGCGCGAAAAACCACGTTGACACTGGATAAACCGGTGGCACCCGCGGAGCTATTGGCGGCGAGCCGACGGGTTAATCATCGCTGCTTTCATTTTATGCTGGCGTTGGACAACAGCCACGGTTTTGTCGGCTCCAGCCCAGAACGTTTGTTCCGGCGCAGTGAGCAGACGTTACATACCGAAGCGCTGGCTGGCACAGTGTCGCGCACTGGTGATGATATTCAGGATCATCAGCTGGCGCAGTGGTTGCTATCCGATAAGAAAAATCAG
>JBOFCH010000296.1:0-5110 GCA_051645985.1 Plesiomonas sp.
GATCGTGAAATTATGCGGACGACGGTATTTAATTATATCGAGTGTGATTACAATCGCTGGCGTCGTCACAGTGCCTGTGGCGGTCTAAGCCCAGAACAATTTGAAAACGAAAACCTCGCTTAGGGCTGTGTCCACATTAGGTGGGTAAGATCAGAGCGCCATAATCTGAATCTGCGTACTCATCTTAAACGACTTACCCGAAGGACAATTTGCTTCTCCAAATTAGAAGAAATGCACGATAAGGTCATCGGCTGGTATCTGACAATCAACCATTACCACTAAGTTGGAGTCATTACCCTGTTTGCTTACAAAATGGGCATTTCACATCCGCTTTAGCCATCAGGATCTCTTTGATAAAAAGGAGTAGTTTATCCTATTATCACCGAATTGGATACACGACCGCTATGGGTCGTGATATCAAGACGTGGGTAAGATCATGTAGCCTGAAGGACCATTATGTTCATAATGCGCGGAGCTAGCGTGTCTGATCCAGAATTCTAGCATGCTTAGGTGTAGCAACCATTCCATTTCCACGATCAAGAAATGGCTGAGCCCAATGTTCAGGAAGCGGAGTGTTTGTAGATTTATAGAAACTGAAAAGTTCTTCAGCATTATCTAAAATACTCCACTCTCCTTGATGAACCATAGCCACCGGGAATGGTCCGGGTTTCGCTACAACACTTAAATAACCATTGTCTTGCATAACCTTGTCATGCTCGAATTCCCACATATAAGGTACAAAGTTTACCTGGGGACCATGGCGGATCACATTCATTGAGGTATCGTTAAACGGCCTTAGAGGATCAACATCCGCGACCCCATGATTTATCATGTCCTTAACGTTTTTTTCTTCATGACTTTCAGCTATAGGAACAACTCCAGCGTTTCCGTGATACTGAATGATGTCATGCATATCATAATCACCGGTATAGGGTATAATGATTTTTCTTTTTATCCATGCATTGACCAACTCACCTTCCTGCTTATCTCTAAGGCTAATAGAATAAGAACGATCATCCCTACTTACAGCGTTATGGGCATATATTCCTCGAACACCAGACTTGCCCCATTGGCCAACCCGGCCAACCAACCCGCTACTTTCAGCCAGCGCAAGTACACTGCCAGCATCTTTACCGTAAGCACTTTTTAATGAACTCGGCTTAATCGTTTTTTCGAGAATATTATGTCCTTTAGCCGCAGCACCTTCGCGCAGAGCAGAAATCGTATAAGTCCCAGCTTCACGTACACTCATCGCCATATTATTTTCGATAGATATCCGTTCAAAAACAGGCATGTGTAAAGAGAGCACAAATTCATTGGCGACTCGCTGCCTAGCCTCTTGGCCAGTGCTCACTAGCCCGTCACTATCAAAAAAAGTTACCGGATTATTCCACACCATCCTAAACAGATTTAGGCCATCCACCGTCCCCGCTGGGTCTGCACTTAACCATCTCCCCACCCAGGGCTGGTAGTACCGGTAACCGTAGTAGTACAGCCCCGTTGCATCCCGTTCCTTACCTGAGTAACGTACGGTTTTGTAGCCGGCTTCAATTTGGCTGCGTACTGACCAGATAGCAGTCCCACCGTAAGGATAATATTCCTCTTGGCTGATGACATTGCCGTCTTGGTCCAGTTCGAGCCCACTGCTGCCTATAAGGTTGTCATAGCTGTAACGCATCTGGTCATTGCTTATGTCGGCCGGTTTTCCACTCTCCCAGTGCAACACTCGCAACTGAGCACGACCCGCCTCACCGATTGTGATGGCATGCAGAATTTCCGTTTCCGTGCTGCCGTTTTTTGTACTGCGCAGCTCCAGCCCCGGTAGATACACCACTCGCTGGGTTTGTGTGCTGTTATTCGTCTTCTGTGTGCTGACTTTTAGGATACGCTGGCTGCTGCTGTCATAACGGTAGCGTTCACCGTCGTCTGTTGCTCCGTCACGCATCACCGGAGTTACCTTCAGCAGCTCGTTACGTGGCGTCCAGACCAGGTTCTGCCCAGGCTGCAACTGCCTCTGCTGCCCACCTGCCGTGAACAATGCATCCACGTCTGCCGGATTGTGCGTCAGCGTGCTCAGCACCCCCCGGTTGCTGCGGTCGCTGATAGTAATATTGGTAGTGTAGTTGTTACCGGTGGCCGGGGAGCTATGGCGTATTTGTGTCAGATTGCCAGCGTTGTCGTAGGCGTAGGTACGGGTGTAGTTCGTGTATGCCGAACTGTCCGTGGGAAGGGGGACGACGGGGGAAGGTTGAGTGCTGCCCTGCTGACCGGCATTAGCCATTTCACGCCCTGTGGCACTCACCAACTGGTATAGGCTGTCATAGGTGTAGGTATTTTCAGGCACCACTTTCTGATTGCGCCAGAAGCGCGCTTCTTCCGCGTCGTTGCTGATTTTTAATACGTTACCCACCGGGTCGTACTCATAGCGCAGGTTCTGCAGCACCTTGGACCCGGCGGCATGACCCGCAGGGCGCTCGGTTTTAATCCCTATCAGGCGCTGTGTTTCAGGCTCGTAGCTGTAGCTTGTTACCACGCCATTACCATGTTCTTCGCGCAGCTTCTGACCAGCAGCCGAGTAAGTCAGGGATTTCACAATAACCTGTTCGATGCCACCCTTCAGGGTCAGCCAACTGCCCGAGAGCAGACCAGCTACGTCATAAGCCGCGTGCTGTACGTTGCCTTTGGCATCCGTGGTGGTCAGTACCGCGCCGGTGGCATCCACCGTGGTCTGGGTGGTGAACACCTCGGGGACTAGCATATTCTGCCAAGTCGACTCGTCGCTGCTTTGCCAATCAGCCTCCACATCCTCTTGCAGCAACTGACGGCTGACTGACAACTGAGCCCCTGTCAGCCCGACGCTGTCAATGTGGCTGAGACCTGCGGTGTCGTAGTGACGCAGACACTGACCAGCGAGATTAAGGTTTTGCTCAGCTAGCGAGTTACTCGCCCAGATAAAGCGCTCCGTGATACAAGCGCCTTCATTTGGCGCTCGCTCAGTAAGACTGAGTGGGCGGCCAGGCAGAGTTTCATCTTCATACTGCCAGGTGCGGATAACCCCGGTAGCAGAGATACCCAGCGAGGGGCGTCCGGCAATGTCATTCAAGGTCACCGTGGCGCCATTATCCACCCCCGAGGTAAACAAGGGCTGACCACTTAGGGTGGTTTGATATTCAACGTTGTTCACACCAGATGCATGCAGTCGTGGGTCCGTACTGCTCTGAAGGTGACTTAGCGCCGTAAACACATACCGAGTTATCCGCTCATCAGTCAGGTCTAGCGTGTCGGGATGGCGGTGATAACGGATATCTCGCACGCTCAGGCCGCGATTATCCAGCACCGTGACATCCGGGGTACCCGCAAATAGCGTGGTATTATTACTGTGCATACACAGTCTCCTTTTTGGTTTTTAGTGGAGAGGGCGCAAGCGCCCTCCCGTTAGGGTTGGCAGTTGGAAACAATAACGTCTCGATTGCCACTTTATCGGTGTTGCATTTCTCCAACGCCAAATGCAATCGCACGACATAATCTGGGTAATCCCCCCACGTTGTGACGGTAAATGCTGGCGCCTGGCAGGGCGCCAGTAAATATTGGGGGACCAGGTCAGTTGGACATAGTGCGACGATTGAGGGCGTCGCGTTGCAGCCGGATAATATCCACAGGCACAGGCTGGCGAGCGCAGGAAGAACGCTCAACGGCCTTTTGCAATCGCTGACGGGTTTGTTCACTCATCTCCTCCTGGGTGTGTTGTTGTTGTTTTTGCTCATTCAGCGCAGCCGATAAACTGGCCGCCTGTGACTGCCACTGAAGCGAGCGGGATTGCAACGCTTCGCTTTGCATCACTAACTGTTGGTTATGTACACGCAAATGTTCCAGGGTTTGCTGTTGATGCCGTAACCACAGCGCACCACCAAGCAGCGCTACCGTGATTCCGCTGACCTGCAGTCCTCCCAACAGACCGAACCTCACGGATAAGTCTCTCGCGATAGCTCAAAATGCGGCCCATCTTTCAAGGTCTTCCAGTCACCTCCCCAAATCAGTGGAGTATTCAAATCCTGAGCAGCCTGTTTCATCGCCTGCGCGACCAAGGTAAACGCCTGCCAATCATTCCAGGGGATGGTGCGGTTTATCCATGGAGCAACATCTACCGCATGTCCGGTCAAGTGACGACTATTCATTGTGTGACTCGCTCCGGCCGTCACTAATGCCTGTTGAGTTTCTGGCGTTCGCAGCCCGTCAATGACGACAAAGTCGACGGCACTTACCTTAAGAGCTAGGCGGACAACCTTTGCCAAGTCGGGATGAATGTCGGTCAGGTGGCGCTCACTGCGCTGACTGAAGGTCCACGTCATGATTTAACCTCCGGTGCCTGTAAAATACGCCGCCAAAGCCAGCGGAGTAGCGTGCTGCCTAACGTACTGCAGATACCCGCAATAACCAGGGTCATGAGTACGCTGTTATGTTGTTCATAACTGTAAAAACCGCCCAGAAAGCCGGTAAAACAGGAAATGGTGATCTGAGATATAGCGGCCATCCAGCACCATCGCTGTCCGACGGGGCGAATGTCCATCAAGTAGCGCACCAATCCTCCCCAAGCAGAGAAAAAACCTACAATCAACCAGGATACTGCCTGGGTATTATCTGGTACTGAACCAAGAGTCATATTTACGCTCCTTTCAGGCTCTCGCCGCTGGAGCGAGAGCCTGTCTGATTAATCACGTTATAACGTGGCGGTGGCGGTGTCGTTCTCATCCTCACTCACTGAGAACCACGAAGTGAACAGGGTGCGGCGCAGATACCCTTTGGCTGTGGTTACCTGTATGACACGCCCTGTGGGGTCATACAGGTGCGTATCAGCCCACAAATCCTGGCGAGCACTGTCATCGTGGATATAACGCCAGTCATTCAGGAAATAAGGTTGATACGTTCTGACCGCTTGGCCTTTGTTGTCATACTCGGTGCGTCCCGATACGACCCAACGGAAATCAGTGGGTGCTGTCGCTGGCGTACCGTCAGCGCCGAGAACGAGTCCGCCCTCTTCTGTTCGCTGCCAAGCATCGCCCGCTTCATGGCGTGTGGCGGTTTGCAACTCGCGCCCAAACCCATCGCTAAA
>JBOFCH010000297.1:0-3569 GCA_051645985.1 Plesiomonas sp.
GGCCTGCGTGACAAATTCCTGGGCTTGTACCGTGATGAGTCCAACCCGATTGCCGTTGAGCGCGGTTACTGCTCCAACAGTTTCGAAAAAACCGGCAACCATTGCGGGGCGCTGCACAAAGCCTTTACCCTGCAACCGGGTGAAGAAGTCCGCTTCATCTACCTGCTGGGCGTCGGTGATATGGAAGCCGGCCAAGCGCTGCAAGCCAAATACAGCAACTTGGCTAATGTCGATGCCGCGTTTGCCGGAATTAAACAACACTGGGCGGAGCGTGTAGAAAAATTCCAGTGCCAGACGCCGCATGCCGGTCTGGACACCATGCTCAACACGTGGACGTTGTACCAAGCCGAAACCTGTGTGGTTTGGTCGCGCTTTGCCTCTTTCATCGAAGTCGGTGGCCGTACCGGTCTCGGTTATCGCGATACCGCTCAAGATGCGATGGCTGTACCGCACACTAACCCACAAAAAACCCGTCAGCGTCTGATTGAGCTGTTACGTGGTCAGGTTAAAGAAGGCTATGGCTTGCACCTGTTCGATCCCGCGTGGTTCGATCCGAACAAGAGCGATGCCCCAGCCTACAAATCACCGACCGTGGTTCCGACCCCGAATGCCGATGACATGATCCATGGTTTGGAAGATACCTGCTCCGATGATGCCTTGTGGTTGGTACCGACCGTTTGTCGCTACGTGATGGAAACCGGTGAAACTAGCTTCTTTGATGAAGTGGTCAACTACGCCGATGGCGGCGCCGGTACGGTGTATGAACACCTGACCAAAATTTTGGACTTCTCAGCCAAATATGTCGGTGCCACCGGGATCTGTAAGGGCCTGCGTGCGGATTGGAATGACTGCCTAAACTTGGGCGGTGGTGAAAGTGCCATGGTCTCCTTCCTGCACTATTGGGCAATTGATGCCTTTATCGAAGCCGCACGTTTCTTAGGTAAAGATGCCGATGCCGAACGTTATCAAGCAATGGCAGAAAACGTGCGCATTGCCTGCGAAGAAAACCTGTGGGATGGCGAATGGTATATCCGTGGGATCACCAAGAAAGGTGAGAAGATCGGTACTCAGGAGCAAACCGAAGGTAAAGTGCATCTGGAGTCCAACACCTGGGCGGTAGTCTCTGGTGTTGCCGATCCTGAGCGTGCTCGTCAAGCCATGGACGCCGTCGATGAATACCTGTATTCGCCCTGGGGTCTGCATCTGAACGCCCCTTCTTTTGCCACCCCTAACGATGACATCGGTTTCGTCACCCGGGTGTATCAGGGCGTAAAAGAAAACGGCGCCATCTTCTCGCATCCCAACCCATGGGCATGGGTCGCCGAAGCCAAGCTGGGTCGTGGCGATCGCGCCATGAAGTTCTACGACGCACTGCTGCCGTACAACCAAAATAATCAGATTGAAACACGTATTGCCGAGCCGTACTCCTATGTCCAGTTCGTCATGGGCAAAGATCATACCTCACACGGCAAAGCTAACCACCCGTGGTTGACCGGCTCATCCGGCTGGGCCTACTTCGCGGCGACTAACTGGATCTTGGGCGTGCGTCTGAGCTTCGAGGGGCTGATTGTTGATCCGTGTATCCCAACCAGCTGGCCAGAATTCCGTGTCCAGCGCCAATGGCGCGGTGCTACTTTTAATATTCACGTACAAAACCCGGATAACGTCAGCAAAGGCGTCAAATCGATTTTGTTGAACGGCTCCCCGGTTCAAGGTGCGATCCCGGCGCAGCCTGCCGGCACCACACATGATGTTGTTGTCATTATGGGCTAACGGATTGGGGGCATCCATTGGATGCCCCATTTTAAGGTTTATGGAGAGAAAGAAAGGAGCTCTGTCATGATCCATTTTGGAACAGGTGGTTGGCGCGCATTTATCGGTGAAGAGTTCACCAAGGCCAACGTCGAGCGGGTCAGTCAGGCACTGGCTAACATCATCAAAGAGCAACAGGCGGAACAACAGGGTTTTGTCGTCGGCTTCGACCGCCGCTTTCTGTCGGACAAAGCCGCTAAATGGGTAGCTCAAGTTGTCGCCGCCAACGGGATCCCGGTCTATTTTGTGAAAAAATACGCCCCAACCCCGATGATCATGTACGCCGCTAAAAAGCTGGGCACCGCCTTAAGTGCCTGTATCACCGCAAGTCATAACCCGGCGGATTACAACGGGATCAAAGTATTTGCCTTCGGTGGCCGTGATGCGAATGAAATTGAAACCCAGCAGGTCGAAACACTGGCCAATCAACTGACCGCCGCGGATATTCAGAGTATCGACTTTGATGACGCACTGGCCGCCGGAAAAATTGAACTGTTCGATCCCACCAATGATTTTGTTGATTCCATCATCAACGCCATTGATATGGATGCGATCAAAAATAGCCATCTACGGGTGCTGCTGGATCCGATGTATGGTGTATCGAAAACATGTTTACAGACGGTCCTCATCACCGCTCGTTGCGATCTGGACGTGATCAACGACCGTCACGACACGCTGTTTGGCGGTAAACTGCCATCACCAAGTGCACATACACTGGGCCGTCTGACCGAAATGGTGGTCGAACAAGGCTATGACATCGGGATCGGTACTGATGGTGATGCTGACCGTCTGGGGATCATCGATGAAAAAGGTAGCTTCATTCACCCGAATGAAATTCTCTGCCTGCTGTATTACTACCTGTTGAAATATAAAGGGTGGAAAGGTGGGATTGTCCGTAACGTTGCAACCACCCATCTGCTGGATAAGATTGCCCACAGTTTTGGTGAAGAATGTTATGAAGTCCCGGTTGGCTTCAAGCACATCAGCTCCAAGATGGACGAGCAAGATGCATTAATTGGCGGTGAAAGCAGTGGTGGCTTGACCATTCGCGGCCACATCAAAGGAAAAGACGGGATCTTTGCCGCCAGCTTGCTGGTCGAGTTAATGAGTGTCACCGGCAAAAAACTGTCCGAGCTGTTAAGCGAAATCTACAACGAGTACGGCTACTGTTATACCGCCGAAGGTGATTGCACCTTCAAGGCGTCAGAAAAAGAAGCGCTGTATAACAAGATCTATGTGGAAAAAGCCCTGCCAGACTTTGATTATGAAGTCGAAAGCGTCAGCTATGCCGACGGCGCCAAAGTTCGCTTTAAAAATGGTGGCTGGCTGATTGCCCGTTTCTCTGGTACCGAGCCATTGCTGCGTATTTTCGCCGAGATGGATTGCAAAGAGCGAGCGAAAGAAGTGCTGGAGCAGATGAAAGCCTTTTTACATGTCTAAGAACAGTCTGTCATAGACATACATTGGACACATCATAGATAGAAAGGCGTAAAGGTGCCCCATCTCTTATGTAACCCTGCTTCGGCAGGGTTTTTTCATCCCTGCTTTACGCAATATATGAGTAAGCAATCAGCCAAAGCCAGATAAAAAGGGAAAAGAAAAGCAAAACGATGGGTAACCCCAAACGCAAAAAGCCCATCCGTTAGGATGGGCTTTCTACTTATTTGATGCCTGGCAGTGTCCTACTCTCGCATGGGGAGACCCCACACTACCATCGGCGCTACGGCGTTTCACTGCTGAGTTCGGCATGGGGTCAG
>JBOFCH010000298.1:0-4843 GCA_051645985.1 Plesiomonas sp.
ACCATCGGGATAGCCGGATGGCGGCGAAAAACACCTGACACGTCCACCCGTGATTCACTGCACATCATTAGCAGACCATCGACCCGCTTTTGCAGCAGCATATCCAAACTGTGGCTCATCCGTTTTGGATCGCCAGCGGTATTGCACAGCACGAGGTTGTAGCCACGCTCATAACAGGTCTGCTCAACCCCACGCACCACTTCGGCAAAAAACGGGTTATTGCTGGTGGTCACCAACATACCGATGGTGTGGGTCTGGTTCACTTTCAGGCTGCGCGCCAGCGCCGACGGCGAATAGTTCAGCGTTTCCACCGCCGCCATGATCCGCGCGCGGATCTCATCACTGACATAGCGACTATTATTAATCACATGCGAGACGGTTGAGGTAGAAACGCCCGCCAGACGGGCGACATCCTTCATGGTGGCCATGATTATTGCGCCGCAGCCGGTTGCTGCTGCAAGAAATAGTCGGTTTCATTGCGCCACGGAATGGAAGGCTGCGCGCCGAAACGGGTAACCGACAGTGCTGCCGCGGCATGAGCAAAACGAATGGCCGCCGCCAGTGGTTTTTGCTCCAACATGGCCGTCACAAACGCGGCATTAAAGGTATCACCGGCCGCCGTGGTATCCAGTGCCTGCACCCGAAAGCCCGGGATCAGTACGCCCTGATGCCCGTGCTCACTGTACCATACACCACGCGCACCCAAGGTGATCAACACCGTGCGAATACCTTTGCCATGCAACATGGCGGCTGCGCGCGCCGCGTCAGCATCCGAGTCAATCTTGATCCCGGTCAGACACTCGGCTTCGGTTTCGTTCGGGGTAATGATGTCCACTTGCGCCAGCAGATTGTCCGGCAACGCATGGGCCGGCGCTGGATTCAAGATCACGGTCGTGCCCGCGGCACGCGCGGCAGTGGCGGCGGCCATAATGGTCGCCAATGGCGTTTCCAGCTGCATCAGCAGTGCATCGGCCTCGGCAATCAACGGCAGGTGCGGTTGCAGACGATCCGGCGTTAATGCCGCGTTGGCTTCAGCGGCAATACCTATGCTGTTTTCACCCTGCGCCGAAACAAAAATCATCGCGACACCGGTATTCATGCCGGGTACACGCATCACCCCCTGCACCTCGACACCATCACGCACAAACTGCTCTCGCATCCGCGCACCGATGTCATCTTCTCCCACACAAGCAATAAAACTGACCTGAGCGCCCAGACGACCAGCTGCCACGGCCTGATTAGCGCCTTTACCGCCAAATACCACCTGATAGGCATGCCCGGTCAGAGTCTCGCCGGGACGCGGGAACTGATTTACGGACAGGATGTGATCAGCATTCACGCTACCCAACACCACAAGTTTACCGGTGTGCATACAGTCTCCTTTAGCCTGCGCGCGTAAGCACTTACGCCGAACGCAGATGTGTATCCCCACGCAGCAACAGCGCAGCAACGTACAGAACGGCTCCCGAACTGAGACTCAGCGGCTGTCGCATGGGGGATGGCAAAGCTGTGAAAACAGACCGGCAGCCTATGCTGCCGGTCGCCTAACTTATTTGGTCACCACTTTCAGCGGAACCGGGATATGGGCATCGACCGCTTGGCCTTTGAGCACTTTATCCGCAGTTTCCACGCCGATGCTACCGATTTGATCCGGCTGCTGGGCGATAGTGGCGGCTAACTTACCACGCTGCACGGCTTTGATCCCATCTTCAGTGCCATCAAAGCCCACCACCAGAACCTTGTCCTTACCAGCCGCTTGCAGCGCGCGCAGCGCACCGAGGGCCATTTCATCGTTTTGGGCAAACACCGCTTGTACCTGAGGCTGGGCGGCCAGCAGGTTTTCCATCACGTTCAACCCCTTGGTACGGTCAAAGTCAGCCGGTTGTGCGGCCAGCAGTTGCAGTTGATGCGCGTCGATCGCTTGCTTAAAGCCAGCGCCGCGCTCACGCGCCGCGGAGGTACCGGCGATCCCTTCCAGCTCAATCACCTTGGCCTGCTTACCCAGTTTTTCGGCGATGAAATCACCGGCCATTTTGCCGCCGGCGACGTTATCCGAGGCGATGTGGCTAACCACTTTGCCCTTTTCTGCGCCGCGGTCGAGGGTGATCACCGGCAGGTTACTGCGGTTAGCCATCGCCACAGCGTTGGCGACCGCGGCCGAGTCGGTTGGGTTAATCAGCAGCACTTTCACGCCACGTACGGTCAGGTCTTCCACGTTGGCCAGCTCTTTAGCCGGGTCGTTCTGTGAGTCGAGCACGATCAGGTTATAGCCTAGCTCGTTGGCTTTTTTCTCCGCCCCCTCTTTCATGGTGACGAAGAACGGGTTATTCAGGGTTGAAACCACCATCGCCAGCGTATCTTTCGCCAGTGCGTTACCGGTTAAAGAGGCACTCAACAGGGCCGCCGACACCACAGTAGCCAGTTTTTTGATGTTCATCCGTATATCCTTGTCGTTATAGGTTCAGAGGTAGAGATTCAAAGGTAGAGAGCCAACGGTGCAGTGCCTAACAAGAGAGGCGCTTATTTACCGCTTTTGTTATCCACCAGCACCGCCAGTAAGATCACCACTGCTTTGGCAATCATCTGGTAGTAAGACGACACGTCCAACAGGTTCAGGGCGTTATTCAAAAAGCCGATGATCAACGCACCAATCAAGGTGCCCATGATGCGGCCCTTACCCCCCGCCAGACTGGTTCCGCCCAGCACCACTGCGGCAATCGCATCCAACTCATAGCCAGTACCGGCCGTCGGCTGCGCCGATGACAAACGGGCGGTGACAATCAAACCGGCCAACGCCGCTAGCAAGCCACACAGGGCATACACGGCAATCTTGACCCGATCGACATTAATCCCAGACAGACGGGTCGCCGATTCGTTGCCGCCGAGGGCATAGATATAACGGCCCATCCGGGTGTGGTTGAGCATGTACCACGCGGCGATAAACACGACCACCATCAGCCAGATTGGCACCGGAATGCCGAACAGATAACCGGTTCCCAACCAAGCAAAGTGATCCGCTGCATCGGAAAAGCCGGTACTGACCGGACGGCCATCGGTGTACACCAACGTGGCCCCGCGCAGCAGGGTCATGGTGACCAAGGTGGCGATAAAGGCCTGAACCTTACCTTTGGCGATGATCACGCCGCTGATCCCACCGAGCGCGGCACCGAGCGCCAGCGCTGCGGGGATCACCACATACACCGGCATTTCCAACCCAACCAAGGTGGCGGCCACCGCACCGCACAACGCCAATACCGAGCCAACCGATAAATCAATACCGGCCGTCAGAATAACCAGCGTCATGCCCACCGCGATGATGGCGTTAACCGAGGTCTGCCGCAGAATATTGAGCAGGTTATCCAGCATGAAAAAATTAGGGTTCAAAAACGACACCACGGCAATCAACACCAGCAGTGCAATCAGGGATTTTTGCTCCAGAAGCCATGCTTTACTGAAGTAACGGGAAGAGGATGTCTGGCCTTTCATGGTCTGCACACTCATGCTGCTTGTCCTGTGGGTTTACCGACGGCCGCCGCCATCAGCGCTTCTTGGGTTGCCTGTTCAATTGCAAATTCGCCGCTGATCCGGCCTTCGTGCATCACTAAGATCCGGTCACTCATGCCAAGTACTTCCGGCATTTCGGAGGACACCAGAATAATGCTCAGCCCTTCTTGCTTGAACTGGTTGATCAGCTGGTAAATCTCTTTTTTGGCCCCGACGTCTACGCCACGGGTTGGCTCGTCGAGGATCAATACTTTTGGTCGTGTCATCAGGCCACGGGCAATGGCCACTTTCTGCTGATTACCGCCCGAGAGCAGGCCAATCGGTTGCGTCATGTGCGGCGTTTTGATGTTGAACAGGCGGATAAAATCCCCCACAGCTTGCTTTTCTGCCGCCTGACGCAGCGGAGAGAGCGCGCTAAAACCGCTAAAATACGGCAGCGCGGTCAGGGTCATGTTCTCCTGCACCGACATGCCGAGCACCAACCCATCGCCCTTGCGATCTTCAGAGATGTAGACGATGCCGTGTTGCAGCCCCTCTTGCGGCGAGCGGATATCCAGCGCTTGACCATCCAGTCGTACCTGCCCGCTATGCCGTGCTAGCGCGCCATACAGCACCTTCATCAGTTCGGTACGCCCAGCGCCCATCAGACCGGAAATGCCCAAGATCTCGCCTTGATGCAGCTGGAAGCTGACATCATGCACCGCCTCGCCACTCAGGTGGTTGACCTCTAAACGCAGTGCACCACGCGGCTGATTCAAACGCGGGTACTGCTCATCGAGGCGACGACCGACCATCATTTCGATCAGACGCTCTTCATCCAGCGCGGCCACGGGGCATTCGCCGATAAACTGACCATCACGCAGCACCGTCACATCATCACAAATCTCGAAGATCTCTTTTAAGCGATGCGAGATATAGACGATGCCGCGTCCTTCCGCTTTCAGCTCACGGATCACGCTAAACAGTGCGTCCGTTTCGGTATCGGTCAGGGCATCGGTCGGTTCATCCATGATAATGACCCGCGATTCGAAGCTGATCGCTTTGGCGATTTCCACCATCTGCTGCTCGCCAATCGACAGTTCACCTAACAAGGTGCGGCTGTTATGGCGCACATTCAGACGCGCCAACAGGCGATCGGCTTCCTGATACATCCGCGGCCAGTCGATGCGGCCAAAACGGCCCAAAAACTCGCGGCCCAGAAAGATATTTTCGGCAATGGTCAGCTGCGGGATCAGGTTCAGCTCTTGGTGGATAATGCTGATCCCCGCCTCTTGCGAAGCTTTCGGCCCGTTAAAGCTAGCCGGTTGACCCAGATAATGCAGGGTACCTGCATCTTTGC
>JBOFCH010000299.1:0-3539 GCA_051645985.1 Plesiomonas sp.
CCGACACTTCCCGCTTGGGCACCAAGACTATCGGCGCTGCCGCCGAAGTCAGTGCCTTCAACGCCTGCTCGCGGCAACGCTGTGCGGCCTGCGTAGGTGCTGACTCCAACAAGGAAAAATACGGATGCTCGGGCGAAAACTCGGCGCACACATCCAGCCATGCCAATGATGGCAACATCACCGCCAACGGCTTACCCGGACGATGCTTACGCTCACGCAGACGCGCAACTGCCGCTGCATTTGTTGCATCGCAAGCCAGATGAAAACCACCCAACCCGCGCACGGCCAAAATCTCGCCGCGTAGCACAGCGGCGGTGGCATCGGCTATCACCTGTTGCGACGCCGGGATCTCGGCCGGCAGTTCGCCGCTCACCGTTGCATCCCCTAACCAGATTTGCGGCCCACACTGCGGACACGCATTCGGTTGGGCATGAAAACGTCGATCGGCCGGATCGTCATACTCACGCTGACACGCCGGACACATTGGAAAAGCGGCCATCGCGGTGCATGGTCGGTCATAAGGCATGCGACGAATGATGGTAAAGCGAGGCCCACAGTGGGTACAATTAATGAACGGGTAACCAAAGCGTCGGTCAGCCGGATCATTCATTTCCGCCAGACAGGCCGGACACGTCGCTGCATCGGGCACAATCTGTGTGGCCATCTGACCACCTGCCGTCGCCGTAATAGTAAAAGTATGTGGCATCACCGAGATTGGCCACGCCGTCACTTCCAGCGTTTGGATCTGCGCTAATGGCGGGCAACGCGAATACAGCAACGACTGAAACTGGGTAAACTGCACAGACGCTTCGCTAATCCCAGCTAAGTGAATTAACACCCCTTCTGCATCGTTGCGCACATCGCCAGTTAATCCTAACTCATGGGCTATCTGCCAGACATAAGGACGGAATCCTACTCCCTGTACCTTACCGCGGACTCGGATGCTGATTCCATTCATGGCTGTTGTCTCACTGTTTTATTACTACAGGGTTACACAGTTTATCTGTGCCTGAAAGGCCTCACACTTTGTAATGTATTCTAAGCCGATTAACAGTGCAGCCTAGTAAGCGCGTCACATAATCGGATTTCATTCTGTTTTTAATCCACATAAAAAGTAATGAAATGTATCACTGCTGTTTTTCTGAACACTCAGGATGTCTCGCCTAGATCTCCCTATCTCCATATCCCCCTAGCTCAGTGGCTTGCCTTTGATAATTATTCGCCAAAGCAATAACATAATGTGCTATTCTCCGCCGCATCGAGACCGAATAAATCACACTTATACTGGAGATTGCATGCTGAATAAAAGAAGAGGCACGATCAGTCTGTCGGCCATCGCATTGATTTGGGTTGTTTTTGTGGGTTCTGCGCTATCAACCAACCTCACTTCCGGTCACCAGCGTCCTAACTGGGTTACCTATGCATTCTTAGGTAATGTTGTTGCGACCTCGTTACTGGCGAGCTGGGCTCGCGAAGATTAATCCGGATAGTTGACGCAGTACGGGTCAATCCGCCACCTGTACTGCTCTTTGTTTTCTTCCCTTTTCTTTGTGTCACCTTTTTTCCGCGCACCATTTCCCTTACAACTTTATTTCTTCCGCCCTCTTTTCTCCGCCTGATTTTCATGACATAACACAAATAATTAACAAACGTTATGCATAGCAATATGCGTATACACGCACAGATAAGCTATACGTAAATAAACTACACGCTCGGACAAGGAGCACAACATGAACATCCCCTCCGCTTATGGCGCGGCTACGCTCAGCCGTCACGTAGTACTCGGTGGCTGCATAATCGCCGCACTTTGGATCGCCTTTATTACTGCCGCGCTGATGAATAACCTGACAGCCTCATCCCGTCCAGAGTGGTTGACGTGGTTTTATCTGGGTAACGTCGCCATTACCGCGCTGTTGGCTCTTTTTATGAGGAGAGATTAACCATTAGCAGCCCACCAGCCCGTTAAATTTACGCACAGACTCACATACCCCGACACAATATTGTATTCGCACGCTGAATAGGCCTCGACTAAGCTAAACAGACATCAGCCCCTCGGCTCGAACAGCCGCCATAAAGATCAAGACCAGATCAAGAAGGGAACGGCGAGCCGGGTGGCGTTCAACGCATGAAGGTGATGCTATGTCTGTACACGCCCCTGCATTTATCCTCACCAGTCCAGATTTTGAGGACGGTGATTACATCCATCTACGCCATGTCTTTAATAATGAACGGTATCAAGGCGAGAATCTGTCTCCCGCCTTGCAATGGGATCATGTCCCAGAAGGCACTCAAAGCTTTGCCGTCACCGTGTATGATCCCGATGCACCAACAGGCAGCGGCTGGTGGCACTGGCTAGTGTTCAATTTACCGGCAGAGACTCGGAGTTTACCTCGCGGGGTTATGGCCGATGGTGCCTTGCTACCGGCTGGCGCAGTGCAAAGCATCACGGACTACGGTGTTCCGGGTTATGGTGGCCCCTGCCCGCCAAAAGGCCACGGGGCACATCGCTACCAATTTAAGGTCTATGCGCTCAAGGTGCCTACACTGGATTTACCCGCTAACGCAATGCCCGCTCAAGTCGGCTTTATGCTCAATGCCCATGCACTGAGCAGCGCTAAGATCACCGCTCTATTCCGTGGTTAAATTGAGCCATAGTTAATTGAGCTACAACTCAACCGAGATCACAAACGATAACAATGGATTTATCCTGTCACAAAGGATAACGGTACGCTAAAGGAGACGCTATGAGCGCGGAACAAGTCATTAATATCGCCAACACCACATTGGAGCAGCTGGAGCATGCATACAAAGAGCTACACACTCCCAATCTGAGCGATACCCGTAAACAAGAGATTATTGCACACTGTAAGGATGTACTGGCGCTCTGGAATGCCGTTAATACCGATGTATCCTTATCTGACAATCCCGCACTAATACAAATTGTTAGCCGGATTGCTGGACGTCAGGCTGAATTAGACAAACAGTTCGGTCTTTAGATCCGACGACATCCCTCCGTATACATAACAGAGCCAAGCCCCTTATTGGGGGATTGGCTTTTTTTGTCTATTTTGTCACTCAACCATCTTCCCACAAAAGTGGAACACGGCGTGATAGCAATACTTACAAACACTTTGTGACGGCGATTTTGATTTCTCTGCTATAGGCTAAGAGTTGTGCTCAAAACGGACAGACACAGGTGCCTGTCGTTTTCTGATTTACCTTTGGAGTGAATATCATGAAACATCTTTTATCTGCTGTAGCCCTGTCTGTTGCTCTGATCTCCGGTGGTGCTGTTGCCGCTGAACAACCAGCCACTGCAACCGTTGCCGCCACTCAACAGCAACAAAAAGATCTGCTGCAAGTGGCTCAACAAGGCTACAACGCCATGATGAATGTTCAGCATGCTCGTGCGGCGCTGTTTAATGGCCAACCTGATCAAGCACAAAAATTGGCAAAAGAGGCTCAAAAACTGTTGTCTTCCGACACCACTGACTGGAGCAAGTTTGTTAAAGCCAACAAAACTGCCCCATTGGCTGGCG
>JBOFCH010000300.1:0-3332 GCA_051645985.1 Plesiomonas sp.
CCAGCACGTGGTCTTGTAAATGCAGATCCAACTGATTTAAGGCGCGGTAAGAGATCCGTGCCAGTAAGGGTTGTCCGGCGCAACTGAGCTGAACCATGAGCATCCCTTGCTGCGGCTGTCCAATACAGGTCACTTGGCACTGTAAGGCATTTTGCAAACTGGAGCCATGCAACGGCGTTCGCGATAGAATCACCTCACGCGCCATAATTCGCAATAGTAAGCGACCTTTGGTACGGACATCGCCCGGAATACGCAGTGTCTGTCCGCCACAATCGGCCAAGATCTGCTGCCCTTCACTGTCATAACCACAGATTTGTGTTTCCAGCAGTACCGCCGCATCCGGGTGTTGGGCCAGAGATAAAGCGGGATCCGCAAACAGACTCACCGGAGAACCTATCGCTTCCACCCGCCCTTGATTCAGCAATACCACCTGACGACATAGCGTCACCACTTCTTCCATGGCATGACTGACATACAACATCGGCAAACAGAATTCACGACTCAGCATGGCAATTTCGTCCAGCAGTAACCGACGCGCACGGTGATCCAACGCGGACAAAGGCTCATCCAGCAGCAACCAGCGTGGCGTTGCCATCAATGCTCTTGCCAGTGCGACCCGTTGCTTTTGTCCTCCTGACAACGCTCTGGCGGGCATATCCAGCAAGGCGCTGAAACCCAGCCGCTCTGCCAGTTGCGGATAATCTGGCACAACTCCGGTGGCAAAACGCGCCGCCAGTTGCAGATTCTCCCGCACTGTTAGCCAGTGAAACAGGCGGCTGTCCTGAAACACCATCCCCGCCGAACGCTGTTCGGGAGGTAAACTGTATCGACCCTCTTGCCAACAGGTATCACCACACCGGATCTGGCCCTGCTGAGCAGGGGTCAAACCAGACAAAATGCGCAACAACGTGCTTTTGCCGGCACCGCTGTGACCTATGATCCCGTGGATCCCCGCGGGTGGCAGACTGAATGCTGCCTGCAAGGTAAAGTCTGGCAGCGTATGGCGAATATCTACCTGCAACATTACTGAAACCGCCTTTGCTGACGCTTTTGCAATACGCCATAAACCAATGTCAGCAACACCACAGAGAACAGTAACAGCCCTCCTGCCAGATAGTGCGCGCTTTGGTAATCCATCGCTTCCACATGATCAAATAAGGCGATCGACAGTACTTGCGTCTGTCCTGGAATATTACCGCCAATCATCAACACAACCCCGAATTCGCCCAATGTGTGAGCAAAGCTTAATGTTGCAGCAATAATAAAACTTGGCAGCACCATCGGCACCACGATATGCCGAAAGCGCGCTAATCGCCCCATCCCCAAGGTTGCAGCGGCGTCCAGTTCTTTGCTTCCCATATTCACAAAGGCGCTTTGCAGCGGTTGCACGGCAAATGGCAGGGAATAGATAACCGAAGCCAGCACTAAGCCGGTAAAAGAGAAGGCCAGCGTGTGACCGGTGACTTCCAACCACCAGTGACCGGGCCACGAACGCGGAGAAAAGGCCAGCAGCAAATAAAAACCAAGCACCGTTGGTGGTAACACCAACGGCAATGCAACCAAGGATTCAATCAACGGCCGGATCCGGCTGCGACTGCGTGCCAACCACCATGCCAAAGACGGCGCTAACAGCATCAAAATCAGGGTTGTGGTTCCAGCCAGTTGTAGCGTCAGGCGTACCGCCAGCCAGTCAGCCTCTGACATCAAGCGCCTCCCTTTGCGAGTGTCTTACTGAGCCAGATAACCATGTGATTCAATCAGACTACGAGCAGGCTCACTACGTAAAAACGTCGCAAAGGCCTTCGCTTCTGCCGGCTTAGCGCTGGAGGCCAAGATCACCGCTTGTTGCTCGATTGCCGGATAAGCATCAGCCGGTAATAACCAGACTTGCCCTTGTGGCTGTGCCATTTTCACATTCGGATATGCCACCAGCCCCATCGGTGCGTTGCCGGTTTGCACAAATTGGTACGTCTGGGCAATATTAGAGCCGGTAACCAGCGTCAGGCCCGCCATATTCCACGCTCCACGCTGCTCCAGCCAGTGCTGCGCCGCCGCGCCGTAAGGTGCTGTACGTGGATTAGCAATAGCCAGTTTTCCTTGCCATTGCTTCGGATCAGTGCCCACCGGTTTACCGGTATTCCACAGCGCTAACTGGCCACGGGCATAGGTGAAACGTGACCCCGGCACAATCCGCCCTTCCTGCTCTAGGCGCTGTGGGCGTTCGCTATCGGCCGACAAAAACAGATCAAACGGTGCGCCATTAACAATCTGCTGGTATAACACGCCACTTGATGCTGAAGAAAGTGTCACCTGATGGCCGGTTTGTGCATGAAACTGCGCCGCCAATTGCTCCAGCGTTGGTTTGAAGTTAGCCGCGACCGCCACGTTTAATGTAACGGCACTGGCAGCCGGTAGGTTGAATACCGCCAGCACCGTCAGTGCGCCCACCCACCCCGCGTAGCATTTTCCGCGTAGCGCGCCATGTGAGGATTGGGTTTCCTTGGCCAAGACCTTCATTCGCATTGCCATCTCTGTGCTGCCTCCTGATCGCTTGTTTTGGCTTCCACCCAGCGCGCGCCATCTGGCATTTGCTCTTTTTTCCAAAACGGCGCCCGCACCTTGAGATAATCCATGATAAATTCGGCCGCCGCGAAAGCGGCCTGCCGGTGCCCACTGCTCACGCCAACATACACAATCTGCTCGCCACTGTTCAGCTCACCAACGCGATGGATAAGGCTGACACGTCCCAGTGACCAACGCGCGCGAGCCTCGCGTACGATGTCGTGTAGTGCTTTGTCTGTCATCGCCGGATAGTGCTCCAGATGCAAGCTGCTGACGCGGCCCTGCTGACTGTGATCACGCACTTTACCGGTAAACGTCACCACCGCACCACAGCGGTCATCTTGACTGAGCCATACGTGCTCTGCGGTGATATCAAAATCAGCTTCACTCACCCGAATTCGGGTTTCCTGTACCTGCATCCCCTTATCCTCCGGTGACCGGTGGGAAAAAAGCGACTTCATCACCCTCTTGTAACGGATGAGACAGTGATGTCAGTGTCTGGTTGACCGCCACCAGCAGATTTTCTTTATCCAACGCTAAGGCCCAGCGCTCGCTGCGTGCAGCCAGTGCCGCCCTCAACAACTCGGCCGTGGCGTAAGATTCAGTAACCTGCAATTCACCGGTTTCGGTCAGTTCACGGACCTGTGCAAAAAATAACACCCGGATCATGACGCCTCCGCGGTAAAGATGCCGGACTTACCACCGGTTTTGGAAAGCAGACGCACCTCGGTGATTTGCATATCCTTTTGTACGGCTTTACACATGTCATA
>JBOFCH010000301.1:0-3336 GCA_051645985.1 Plesiomonas sp.
CAGCCATGCGGCAAGGCTCCAGCCCGGATTTTTCAGTTTACGCATGATACAACTTCATCATCAGGTCAGCGGCGTAGCAACGACAACAGGGACAGCGGAGAAACTCTCCCTGTCCCTGTGCATTAATGTCAGTTTGTCGGTGGTCTGCACCGCCTAACACGGCTTACAGATCGAACTTCACTTCATCAATCAGTTGCAGAGCCTGATTGTAGTTATCCGCAATGGTTTCCAGCGGCAGCTTATCGGCCTTGAAGGTACCCCATGAGGCCACCAGTGCCGACGGTGCAACATCCGCTTTCACTGGGTATTCGTAGTTCACTTCCGCGTACATATGTTGGGCGGTATCTCCGCTCAAGAACTCCATCAGTTTGACGGCGTTGTCTTTGTTCGGTGCATACTTGGTCAGTACCACACCACTGATATTCACGTGAGTGCCGTCTGCCTGCTGGTTCGGGAAGTTAATCACCGCAGATTCAGCCCAAGCTTTTTGCTTGTCATCTTCCAGCATCTTGCCTAAGTAATAGCTGTTACCCAGTGCCAGATCGCACACCCCTTCTTTAATTGCTTTCACCTGATCGCGATCGCCACCTTGTGGTTTTTGCGCCAAGTTAGCTTTTACGCCTTCCAGCCATGCACGGGTCTTTTCCACGCCCTGATGGGCAATCATGGATGCCACCAGTGACACGTTATAGGCGTTCTTGCCAGAACGAACACAGACCTTACCCTTGTACTTAGGATCGGCCAGATCGGCATAGGTAAAGCTCAGTGGCAGCGGGCCAACACGATCTTTGGACGAATAAATGGCGCGCGCACGCAAGGTCAGTGCAAACCAGCGACCATCGGAGTCACGGTATTGTGCCGGAATATTTTTTTCTAACACCGGATCTTTAAGGGGCTGTGCCAAACCGGCGTTCACCACTTCCATCACTCGGCTAATATCCACGGTCAGCACCACATCCGCCGGGCTAAGTTCACCTTCACGCTTTAAACGTTCAACCAGCCCTTTTTCGGCATACACCATATTGACCTTGATCCCGGTCTCTTTGGTGAACTCTTTGAGCATCGGCTCAATCAGATAAGGCTGACGATAAGAATACACATTCACTTCATTGTCGGCGGCCAAAGCACTGCCGGAAACCAAGGTTGCAGCCAGTAACGCCAGAGAGCTAAACGTACGCTTCATCGGTTCTTTTATCCCTATCGATATGATTATGCTGATGCCTGAGCCGGATACGCCGTCTGACAATCCGTGCAATTCAAGTAACGCGATTGATAACAACTATCATTTCGATTGATTATACGGATTCGACGCGGCCTGTCATCCCTCTTTTTCCTCCTACCGATAAAAAAACAGCCGGTCAGAAAACTGACCGGCGGCACTTTTCAAATTATTTTGTCAGACAGTTTTGACGCTATTGATTGCTTGATAATGACTTTATCGATGCGCAAACCTAGCCCAGCGCCTAAATACCACCTGCCATACCAAATCGCATCATCCAGCCGTAAATGACAGCATCATGCCGGTATCTTCATGCTCTAGCAGGTGGCAATGTGCCATATAGGGATGAGCCTGACCGGCCGGAAAACGAAACTGCACCAAGATCTCACTCTCATCCCCTTCCACCCGCACAATATCTTTCCAGCCCTGCCGATGTGGCGGTGGAGTCTGACCATTTTCACGCAAAATACGAAAACGACAGCCATGCACATGGAACGGGTGCAACATCATGTCACCCTTGCCGGAAATCACCCAGCGTTGCCACTGCCCTAACGGCACATGAAATGCCGGAGTGGTCATCGAAAACGTCTGCCCATTGATGCGATTGCCGTGCAGAATATCCGGCTCGGTACCGGGCGCAGCCCTCTCATGCTGAGCCGATGCGGCATGCGCGGCATGATCGGTCTGCGTGGTACGGGCGGCAGCGCCATGTCCCGCATGCGGATCGGCCGCCACCGGTGCCGCTGGCATCGCCGTCATATCGCTCATATCACTCATGTCACTCATGTCACTCTTCTCGGTCATCGCAGACATCCCGTGCATATCATGACCGCCGGATGCCATGTTACCCATCGCCGCCGCGCCGTACTTATCCATCAACGCCTGCATGCCGAGGCGATCCAGCGCCGGATCCATGCTCAGATGTAACTTCTGGGTCACGGCAGGCAATTGCGCTGGGAGAGCCGGTAGCGACACCAATGTGGTCGGTAACTCGGCTACGCCGCTTTGTGTCGTGGGTTGGATCTGTAGCACCGGTAGGGGCTTATCAAACGGTGGTAACGTCATTCCCATCTGTGTAACCGGTAATAGTACGACATCAAACGGCTTACCGGCATGGGTAGATAACAGCACTTCAAAACGCTCGCCCGGCAACAGTTCCAGCTCACGAACGGGCACCGGCGCGGCCAGAAAACCGCCATCGCTGGCGATCACCTGTAACGGCTGACCATCGCTGCAAGCCAGCTTCATGCTGCGGGCATTGGCACCATTTAATAAGCGCAGGCGCAACCAGCCTTGAGGCGCGCGATGCTGTGGATACACCGCGCCATTGGTCAACATGATGTCACCAAACCAGCCAACGGCGGCGCTCATCACATCCAGCTGATAATCAATCTGACCATCATCTTGCAAGCGGCGATCTTGCAAGATCACCGGAATATCATCCACTCCCCACGTCGTTGGCAAAGGCAGGCGACGGCTCTCTGCATCCTCCAGCAGTAGCAAACCGGCCAGGCCCATCGCTACATGCCGTCCCGTCACCTGATGCGGATGGGGGTGAAACCAGCCTGTTGCTGCCGGTTGATCCAGCGTCAAATGCGCAGTCCAGCTGGCCCCCGGAGCGATCATCTGGTGTGGGCCACCGTCTTGATCGCCTGGGATCTCCAACCCATGCCAGTGCAGCGTCGTAGCCTCTGACAGCTGATTGATCACCTTGATGTCAGTACGCTGGCCGCGCTGTAACCGGATAGCTGGCCCCAAAAACGGGCCGTTAATGCCCCACGTGGCTGTCGGTAAGCCGGCGTGCCAGTAGCTCGTACCGGTTTGTAACGTCAGCGCCAGCGGTTGACCACTTTCGGCAACCAAGACCGGAGGGATCGGCAACGCACGGGAGGGGATCCCCAGTTTGGCCCATACCATGCCACTCCAACTGCTGCTCAACCCCACTAGCGAGGCTAATTTAAGAAAGTCTCTACGCTGCATAGCCGCTCCTGCCTGTTATCCCTACGCGGTCACATGCCGCGCTACGTTGTAGTAGGCTAAAGCCTCCAGTAAGCGGAAGGTCAAGTGATATTTTACAATTATGCTACATGTTGCTTATCTGGTGATTAATGCTCAGA
>JBOFCH010000302.1:0-2306 GCA_051645985.1 Plesiomonas sp.
GCGATTCAGTGCGGCTGCGCTTTGCCAAGATCCTGACCGGCAACATCCGTAATGTACTGAAAAAATACGATGAAACGCTGGCTGTGGTACGTCATTGGGATCACATCGAAGTCCGTTCCAAGAATGACAGTGTCGAGAACCGTGCTCGTCTGCTGGAAGGTCTGACCCAGACTCCGGGGATCCACCATATTCTGGAAGTCGAAGAGTGCGTGTATACCGATCTGCACGATATTTTCGAAAAGACACTGGCCGCTAACCGTGAACTGCTGGAAGGTAAAACTTTCTGTGTGCGCGCCAAGCGTCGTGGCAAGCAGAGCTTTAACTCGCAGGACGTTGAGCGTTATGTGGGCGGTGGTCTGAACCAGCACATCGAAACGGCCTCGGTAAACCTGACCAACCCACAGGTGACTGTGCGTTTGGAAGTGGAAGATGACCGTCTGCGTCTGGTCAAAGCCCGTTATGAAGGTTTGGGTGGCTACCCAATCGGCACACAAGAAGATGTGTTGTCACTGGTCTCTGGGGGCTTTGACTCCGGCGTATCCAGCTACATGCTGATCCGTCGTGGTTGCCGTGTGCATTATTGCTTCTTCAATCTGGGCGGCTCGGCGCATGAGATTGGTGTGAAGCAGGTATCACATTACATCTGGAGCCGTTTTGGCTCTTCGCACAAAGTCCGTTTCTGCGCCATCAACTTTGAACCGGTGGTCGGTGAGATCTTGGAGAAAGTGGAAGACGGCCAGATGGGCGTGATCCTCAAGCGCATGATGATGCGCGCGGCCTCGGCAGTGGCGGAGAAGTTCGGTATTCAGGCGCTGGTGACCGGTGAAGCACTGGGACAGGTGTCCAGTCAGACCCTGACTAACCTGCGTCTGATTGATAACGTAACGGATACCTTGATCCTGCGTCCGCTGATCTCTCACGATAAAGAGCACATCATTCGTCTGGCGCGTCAAATCGGCACCGAAGATTTTGCCAAGACCATGCCGGAGTTCTGCGGTGTGATTTCTAAGAGTCCGACTGTGAAAGCGGTGAAGTCCAAGATTGAGGAAGAAGAAGGCAAGTTCAACTTTGCTATCTTGGATGACGTGATCGAAAATGCGCAGTACATGGATATCCGCGATATCGCCGAGCAAGCCAAAGAGCAGATCCCAGAAGTGGAGACGGTGGCAGAGTTCGGTGCTAACGACGTGATCTTGGATATCCGCTCGCCGGAAGAAGAAGAGGAAAAACCGCTGGCGCTGGACGGGGTAACGGTAACACATATGCCGTTCTACAAGCTGTCAACGCAGTTCGATACGCTGGATCAGTCCAAAACGTATTTATTGTTCTGTGAGCGTGGCGTGATGAGCAAGCTGCAAGCGTTGTATCTGCGCGAGAAAGGCTTCACTAACGTGAAAGTGTATCGCCCATAATTAGCGTGTAAGTATTAGCGTGTAAGTGAGTTAAAAAAACCACCGACGATAGCGATCGTCCGGTGGTTTTTTTATGGCTACGATTTAGCGCTGGCGCTTAATGTAGACGTTTAATGTAGATGCTTAGTTTAGATATTTAGTTTAGATATTTAGTCGACGTAATTGTAGATCCCCGGCGGTAATACCAGCTCATCGGCTACCTGTGCCGCCATCTCTTTACCGCATAACACATCAATGATTTTCAACGCAAAATCAATTGAGGTGGCTGGCCCTTGGCTGGTGATCAGGTTAAAGCGCGGATCGAGGGTTACCCGTTTGTTGATCCGCTGTCCTTCAGGCAATTGCTCCAGCAGGCTTGGATAACAAGTCATGTTGCTGCCGGCAAACAGGCCGCGCGCTTGTAAAAACAGTACCGGCGTGGCACAGATAGCGGCGACCCAGTGACCTTCCAGATGCATCTGTCGCACTTTCTCGGTCAACAGCTCACTGCGGGCAAAGTACTCTGCACCGCCAACCCCACCCGGCAAAACGATGATATCGAACGGTTGATCGACAACATCGATCAACGCCGTATCGGCCAGCAAGGTGGTGCCGCGCGAGCAGGTGACGGGCAGCGCGCCACTGCCATCAACACTGGCCAAGGTCGTTCGGATCCCCGCACGGGCCAGTAGGTTAAGGACGGTCACCGCCTCCAGCTCTTCCGAGCCGGGAGCGATACAGACCAGTGCCGTAGCGTGGTGTTCAGCGTTTGGCATGGACAGACTCCAATTGTTTAATGGCCGCATAGAGGGCCTGATGATGCGGGACGCTCAGGCCGTGAGCCTGCGCCCGTTGGATTAGGTATCCGGTAATATAGTCAATTTCGCTCGTTCTTTGCAGGGTAATATCCTGATG
>JBOFCH010000303.1:0-2885 GCA_051645985.1 Plesiomonas sp.
AACCGAACCGGGGGATGAAAACAACCAAGATATTTCCTCGTTGGTGGGTAAAGTGGATATCCGCCAGCTGGAGCATTTTGCTCAGCACGATCCGGATGCCTACAGCTACTCTGGCGCGCTGTGCCGTGCCAATCAGGGCTTAATGGAATTCGTGGAGATGTTCAAAGCCCCGATCAAGGTGCTGCACCCTCTGCTGACCGCAACGCAAGAAGGCAACTATAACGGAACCGAAGGGCTATCCGCCCTGCCATTTGAAGGTATTATTCTGGCGCACTCCAACGAATCAGAATGGGTGCAATTTCGTAACAACAAAAATAACGAAGCCTTCCTCGACCGGGTTTATATCGTCAAAGTCCCCTACTGCCTGCGAATTTCCGATGAAATCCGAATTTACGACAAATTACTGCGTAACAGTGAGCTGACCAGCGCACCCTGTGCTCCCGGCACGCTGGAGACACTGGCCCGCTTTATCGTACTGTCTCGCTTGAAAGAAACCGAAAACTCCAGCCTCTACTCCAAGATGCGGGTATATGACGGTGAAAGCCTGAAAGACACCGATCCAAAAGCCAAGTCCTATCAGGAATACCGCGATTATGCCGGTGTTGATGAAGGGATGAATGGCCTGTCCACCCGTTTTGCATTCAAAATTCTGTCTCGCGTGTTCAACTTTGACCACAGCGAAGTTGCGGCTAACCCGGTTCATTTATTCTATGTGTTGGAGCAACAGATTGAACGTGAACAGTTCCCGCAAGAAATTACCGAGAAATATCTGGAGCACCTCAAAGGCTACCTGATCCCGAAATATGTGGAGTTTATCGGCAAAGAGATCCAGACCGCTTATCTGGAATCCTACTCTGAGTACGGCCAGAACATTTTTGACCGCTATGTGGTATACGCCGATTTCTGGATCCAAGATCAAGAATACCGCGATCCAGAAACCGGCCAGCTGTTTGATCGCGCCTCATTAAACGCTGAGCTGGAGAAAATTGAAAAACCGGCGGGGATCAGCAACCCGAAAGATTTCCGTAATGAGATAGTCAATTTCGTACTGCGCGCCCGCGCGCACAATGGCGGCCGTAACCCGAACTGGACCAGCTACGAAAAACTGCGCACCGTGATTGAGAAAAAGATGTTCTCCAACACCGAAGAGTTGTTGCCGGTGATTTCGTTTAATACCAAAACTTCCACCGAAGAGCAGAAGAAACACGATGACTTTGTGCACCGCATGATGGAGAAAGGCTATACCAAGAAACAGGTACGCCTGCTCTGTGAATGGTATCTGCGGGTACGCAAATCATCCTGATCCAAGCTACGCGGAATCAGTACGTGGGATAAGGTTGGGGGAACGTATGGCGCATTTTATTGATCGCCGACTGAACGGAAAAAACAAGAGCATGGTGAATCGCCAGCGCTTCTTGCGCCGTTACAAGTCGCAAATCAAGGAAGCGATTTCAGATGCGGTAAATAAACGCTCGGTTACCGATGTTAACAGCGGAGAATCCATCTCTATTCCGTCCCGTGACATCAGCGAGCCATTTTTACATCAGGGTAAAGGCGGGGTGCACGAGCGCGTGCACCCCGGTAACGACCAATTTATCGCCGGAGACCATATCGACAGGCCACAAGGTGGCAGTGGCGGGAATGGCGGTGGTGATGGCCAAGCTAGCCCTGATGGCGAAGGTCAGGATGAGTTTGTCTTCCAAATTTCCAAAGATGAATATTTGGATCTGCTATTTGAAGATCTGGAGCTGCCCAATTTGCAGAAAAACCAGATCCATCAGATGCTAGAATATAAAACGCACCGCGCCGGTTTCACCGCCAATGGCGTGCCTGCCAATATCAGCATTATTCGCTCTCTGCGTAACTCACTGGCACGGCGCACAGCAATGACCGCCGTCAAACGTCAACAACTGCGGGTGCTCGAACAACAACTGTCAGAGATGGAGCGCTCCGAGCCGGCACGGCCTCTGGAAGAAGAACAAGTCCGACGCGAGATCAGCGAACTGCACGACAAGATCCGGCGCGTCCCTTTTATCGATACCTTTGACCTGCGTTATAAAAACTACGAGCGCCGACCGGAGCCATCCAGCCAAGCGGTGATGTTCTGTCTGATGGATGTGTCTGGCTCTATGGATCAGGCCACCAAGGACATCGCCAAGCGCTTTTACATCCTGCTGTATCTATTTTTATCACGCACCTACAAAAACGTGGAAGTGGTGTATATCCGCCACCATACCCAAGCCAAAGAAGTGGATGAACATGAGTTTTTCTACTCACAGGAAACCGGCGGCACCATTGTATCCAGTGCGTTACGGCTAATGCAGGAGATCATGGAGAAACGCTACCCAGCCTCGCTGTGGAATATCTATGCGGCACAAGCCTCCGACGGCGATAACTGGGCCGATGACTCACCGCACTGCCGCGAGTTGTTGCAACAAAAGATCCTGCCGTTTGTGCGCTACTACAGTTATATCGAAATCACCCGGCGCGCCCACCAAACCTTGTGGCGCGAATACGAACAGTTGCATGCTCAGTTCCCGAACTTTGCCCTGCAACACATCCGGGCCGTCGAAGATATTTATCCGGTATTCCGGGAACTCTTCCGCAAGCAAGCCGCTTAACAGGGGGTGCGGATGCAAAACTATACAGAACAACCCTTGTCCGATGGGCCGGACTGGACATTCAATCTGTTAGAACAATATCACCAAGAAATTGATCGGGTGGCTAAGCTGTATCGCCTATCGACCTATCCAAACCAGATTGAAATTATCACGGCCGAGCAGATGATGGATGCCTATTCCAGTATCGGCATGCCTATTAACTACAACCACTGGTCATTTGGGCGCAAATTCATCGAAACCGAGCAAAACTATAAGCACGGTTAC
>JBOFCH010000304.1:0-6964 GCA_051645985.1 Plesiomonas sp.
GGCATAGCGTAGGGCATTGCGGATCACGTTTTCCAACGCGCTTTCCAGCAAGGCGCGATTGCCGGACAGAAGCCAATGGCCAGGCGCGCTGCTGATGGTCAGCTGTTTACCACTTTGTTCGGCCTCGAAGATGGCATCATCCAACACCGGTAGCCACAGCTCGTCGGCCTGTAGATTCTCTCGCTCCAGATGGCTATTCAGTTGCAGGCGCGACAGCGCCAGCAGTTCACCGATCATGGCATCGAGGCGCTGGGCTTCGGTTTCAATGCGGGCCAGCTCATGACTTTCCCCCTGTCGGCGGCGTACCAGCGCGGTAGCCAGTTGCAGGCGGGTCAGGGGAGTGCGCAGTTCATGGGAGATGTCGGACAGCAAGCGCTGCTGATTGCCCACCATCTGCTCCAACGCCGAAATCATCTGGTTAAAGCTGCGTCCGGTGGCCCGAAACTCTTTGGCACCACGCTCTAGCCGTGGATCGGGGATCAGCTCTCCGTGTGCCACTTTGTTAGCCGCCTGCTGTAAGCGGCGCGCTGGTCGCGCCAGACTCCACGCCAACCAGAGTAAAAACGGGGTACTGACCAGCATGGTCACCCCGAGCAGGGTGAGCGGGTGATCCAACAGATAGTTGAGAAAACCGGCTTGACTGCTGGCTGGGTGGGATAGAAATAAACGAAACGGCTCGCCGTGCACCAAAATCGGGAATGGGCCAATCACCATCCGTTGGTTATACAGTTTTTTGCGCGGAGCTTGCAGCTCTTCAGACTGAGCGATGAAATTATTCATCTCCCGCGCCCCCATATGGGTGGTATTGAGCACCAGCCCATCGGCCCGTTGCAGAGTGATGCGCAGACGGCTGTGATTGCTACTGCGTAGCGCTTGGCGGATCTGGGGATCTTGGCTGTCATCCGGCAGGGCTTGCAGGCGTTCGCTGATCTGGGCCACCACACGCTGGTAATTGAGCTGTTCGCGCTCGGACAGGGCGGAGGTATTGCGGCTGTCCCAGCGAGGTAGCATTAGCACCACTAAGAGAACCAGCGCCAGCGTG
The DNA here is from genome assembly GCA_051645985.1 of Plesiomonas sp. Classification (GTDB taxonomy): domain Bacteria; phylum Pseudomonadota; class Gammaproteobacteria; order Enterobacterales; family CAMTGL01; genus Plesiomonas. The sequence goes on from JBOFCH010000304.1 coordinate 1,043, forward strand.
AACCAGAAGATGGCAAAGATACGGGCCGTCAGGCTGTTGCACAGACCGAGGGCCGATGAAAACAGGTGGCGTGCATTCATGAGGCAGCGACCAACAGATAACCGCGCCCGCGTAAGGTCTTGAACCACGGCAGGCCATCTTGCCGGTCGGGTAATTTTTTACGCAGATTGGACATGTGCATATCGATAGAGCGGTCAAACGGCGACAGACGTTTGCCGAGAATATCCAGACTCAGGCTTTCGCGCGATAAGATCTCACCGGGGTGCTGCACCAGTTGTTGCAGCAGGCTAAATTCGGTGCCGGTCAGCTCCAGCGGGCTGTCGGCAAAGCGAGCCTCTTGTCGCCCCGGGTATAAGGTCAGCTGGTCAAAGCTAATGGTATCGTGGTGTTTTTCCTCGGCCGGACGACAGGTTCGGCGCAAGATAGCGCGAATGCGTGCCACCAGTTCACGGTCATTAAAGGGTTTGGGTAGATAGTCATCCGCGCCCAGCTCCAGCCCCAGTACCCGATCCAGCTCGCTACCGCGGGCGGTTAGCATCAGTACCGGGGTGTGGTGCTCCAGACGCAGGGCTTTTAGCGTCTCCAACCCGTTGCGTTTGGGCATCATGATATCCAACAAAATCATATCGATGGAGGCATCGAGCATCGCCAACGCCTGATCGCCATCATGGGCGACCGTGACGCTAAAGCCTTCCATTTCCAGCAATTCGGACAACAGGTCGGTGAGTTCAAGATCGTCATCTACCAACAGTAATCGGGTCATGGGAACAGTCTCCATCAATTATGCTGAATAAGGTAAGTCATCCGGCGGGTAGCGGCTATGCGCCTTTACACAGCTTTACATCTACTGACACCACTTTGCAGGAGACGGCGTACACTTTAAGCCATAGACACATTGCATTGAATATTGCACTGGATACATCGCACTGCTTTTTTGAGGAGATAACCATGCGAGTACTGAACAAAGTGATGATCGCATCTGTTGTGGCTCTGACATCAACCATGGCATTTGCACAAGGCACCCAGAATGACACTATGATGATGGGCAAGGGTATGATGGATGGCAGCATGATGCAAAAGCATCACAACGGTCATAGCCGTGGCATGCGTTGTGCTGGTTTTGCTACCAAGGGGTTGAATTTAACGGAAGCGCAGCAAAAGCAGTTTACTGAGCTGTGTAGCCAGCTGGATCGTCAGCCTATGATGGATGCGCAGATGCGCACTCAGATGCATGCCATCATGACGGCGCCGAAGTTTGATGAAGCGGCGGCCCGTACCATGTTTGAAAAAATGAACACCCAGCGTATCGAACAGCAGGTACAGCGCGCCAAGGTGCACAATCAGATGTATAACCTGCTGACCCCAGAGCAAAAAACCAAGGTTGACCAGCGATTTGCTGCTCGTCAGCCAGTCGCAACGCCAGCGCCGGCAACCGCGCCAGCTGCGGCTCCGGCAACTCCAGCAAGTAACTGATTTCACAACAACAAAATAGCCTGTCTCACCTCGGCCTGCATTGGTTTGCAGGCCGGGGTTTTTTATTGTGCGGCGCAGAGCCGTGCTGAAACCGGTATACTGACTCGCGCAGATCTTCAACACAGGATAAGGCGGAGTAAATTCAATGAACAAGGAATACGGGCACTGGGTCAAACTGGCGGCGTTGTGTTCAACGTCGGTGGCGACACTGCTGCTGTTGGTCAAAATCGTGGCGTGGTGGAAGACCGGTGCGGTCAGTCTGCTGGCATCAGTGGTTGACTCTCTGCTGGATATCGCCGCCTCGCTGACCAACTTGCTGGTGATCCGCTACTCATTGCAGCCGGCAGATGAAGAGCACCGCTTTGGGCATGGTAAAGCGGAGTCGCTGGCCGCGCTGGCGCAGAGCATGTTTATTTCTGGATCGGCCTTTTTCTTGCTGCTGCAAGGTGGCGAGCGGTTGATCAATCCGCAGCCGATGACCGATCCGGGGCTGGGAATGGGGGTGACTGTGTTTGCCTTGCTGGTGACACTGGCATTGTTGACGTTCCAGCGTCAGGTGGTTCGGCGTACCGGCAGTCAGGCGATCAAGGCCGATATGTTGCACTATCAAAGTGATTTGCTGATGAATGGGGCAATTTTACTGGCGATCGGGCTGAGCTGGTGGGGTTTTGGTATGGCCGATGCGCTGTTTGCGGTCGGCATTGGTTGTTACATCCTGATCAGTGCCGTGGTGATGGGCTATCAGGCGGTGCAATCACTGCTGGATCAGGCGCTGCCGGAAGAGGAACGGGCGCACATTTTAGAGCGGGTACGCTCAACGCCGGGAGTACGTGGGGTACATCAGTTGCGCACACGTCGCGCCGGCCCTACCCGCTTTATCCAGCTGCATCTAGAATTAGATGATAACTTGCCGTTGGTTGAGGCGCACCGGATCGCGGATGGGGTCGAGCATGATCTGATGGCATTGTATCCGGGGGCCGATGTAATTATTCACCAAGATCCAGTATCGGCGGTGCCACAGGAAATGAAAAACAGTGCTGTGAGCCAAATCTCGTAAACTTTTATCATAATCCTCCATGCTGAAAGGAGTAAGCCAGTCGATTTTGTCCTTGCCATACGCGTGATGAGTTACTGTGATGTGTATCAATTTAGTTTTTTTTCAAAATTGTAATACTCATCACGTACTTATTTTTTCCTGTCATCTTATGTCCGTATAACTTGCGGTAAGATGCCGGAGTTTAGCTGCAATGGCATTCGGATCAGAACATTGGGGGATGTGGATCCGGGTGGGCAGTCTGAGCAGTAACTAACTTCCGAAAGTCAGAGGGTTGTCATGATTAAAAAGATTGGCGTATTGACCAGTGGTGGTGATGCACCGGGAATGAACGCAGCCATTCGTGGTGTGGTTCGGGCGGCACTGAGCGAAGGGCTGGAAGTCTACGGCGTGCTTGATGGGTATATGGGGCTGTACCAGAACCGTATTCGCAAGCTGGATCGTCAGAGCGTATCCGATGTCATCAACCGTGGTGGTACTTTCCTCGGCTCCGCACGTTTTCCGGAATTTCGTGATGAGAAAGTCCGCGAGCAGGCGGTGGCCAATCTGCGCAGTCATGGCATCGATGCTCTGGTGGTGATCGGGGGTGATGGCTCCTACATGGGGGCGAAGAAGCTGACTGAAATGGGCTTCCCGTGTGTGGGTCTGCCGGGTACCATCGATAACGATGTGGCCGGTACTGACTATACCATCGGTTACTTTACGGCACTGGAAACCGTGCTGGAAGCGATTGACCGCCTGCGTGATACCTCGTCTTCGCACCAGCGCATCTCCATCGTGGAAGTGATGGGTCGCCACTGTGGCGATCTGACGCTGGCCGCGGCGATTGCCGGTGGCTGTGAATTCATCGTGCTGCCGGAAGTGGAGTTCAACCGCCAAGAGCTGGTGGAAGAGATCATGGCTGGGATCAGCAAAGGTAAGAAGCACGCGATCGTGGCGATCACCGAGCACATTTGTGATGTGAATGAACTGGCCAAGTTCATCGAGAAAGAAACCGGTCGTGAAACCCGTGCCACCATTTTGGGCCACATCCAGCGCGGCGGTGCGCCGGTCGCCTATGATCGTATTCTGGCCTCTCGTATGGGTGCCTATGCCGTAGAGCTGCTGCTGGAAGGCTACGGTGGCCGCTGTGTCGGTATTCAAAACGAGAAGATGGTGCATCATGACATCATCGACGCTATCGAGAACATGAAACGTCCATTCAAAGCCGACTGGCTGGCGACGGCGAAAAAACTGTTCTGATGCGTACCGTCCGCGTGTATTGCGGATAGCCTATAGCGAAAAAACGGTCACGGTGGTGGCCGTTTTTTTATGGGCGGCTTTCTTCGGGACGAATATGGCTTAGGGATGAACTTAGGGATAAATACGGTGCTGAGCAAACATCGCTAGAAAAAATGCCGAGAGATAGGGGGCAGATAAAAAAATCCCAGCACGCAGGCCGGGATTGTTTATCGACGGTTTCTCGATTTTTTATTGATGGTGTGTTCGCGCTGTCAGCAAAGTGCGAGCGCTGGAAACCAAAATTACGCTTTCGCTTGCGCTGCCGCTTTAACAATCACGGCAAAGGCGTCAGCTTTCAGTGACGCACCGCCTACCAGCGCGCCATCGATGTCTGGCTGGGTGAACAACTCAGCGGCGTTCGCGGCGTTTACTGAGCCACCGTACTGGATGATCACTTGCTCAGCCACTTTGGCGTCATGCTTAGCAATGTGGCCGCGGATGAACGCGTGTACAGCTTGTGCTTGTGCTGGGGTAGCCGACTTGCCGGTCCCGATCGCCCATACCGGTTCGTAGGCAATCACTGCGCCCATGAAGGCTTCCGCGCCCAGGGTATTCAGTACGGCGTCCAGTTGCTTGGCACAGACCGCTTCTGTCTGACCGGCTTCGTTTTCGGCATCGGTTTCACCGATGCACAGCACGGGGATCAGGCCAGCGGCTTTCAGGACACCAAATTTTTGGGCAATGAAGGCATCGCTTTCTTTGTGATAAGTACGACGCTCGGAGTGGCCGATGATGATGTATTCGGCACCGAACTCTTTCAGCATGTCGGCGGAGATGTCGCCGGTAAAGGCACCAGACAGGTTAACGTCAACGTTCTGGCTACCCAGAGCAATGGCAGAGCCTTGCAGCGCCGCTTGTGCTTCGGCCAGATACATCACCGGTGGCGCAATGGCCACGCCGCAACCGTCCACACCGTTCAATTCGGCTTTCAGGCCCGCAATCAGCTCTTGTACCATGGCTTTGTTGCCGTTCAGCTTCCAGTTACCCATAACTAATGGACGACGCATGCTTTACTCTCCAGTCAATATAGAGCGATCTGAATAGCCGCACTGGGCTACCGACGCTGATCTGTTAAACATATCCGAAAAAATATAACAGTTATCTGAATCGATTTATCAGAGAATCATCATAGATTTGTGCTTCCGTCGGCTTTTTTTGTTGCCTATTTACGAAAGCTATTTACGAAAAAGCGTGCTGGCGCGGGTGCTGCGCGTTCTTGAGACATCGGTCAGGATCCTGACCGTAAGCGCCGTGGATAGCAAGCGCGCCAGTCGATTTTTTCGCCAGAGTAGGCTAACGTTGCAGTGGGTAATTCACGGGATGGCCAAGGAGAGGGCATGCGTCTGTTTAAAGCCGAAATGTGGAATCTGGAGCTGCTGGCTGAAGCCTTTGATCGCTACCGGCAGCTGTTTGGCGGGACGCCGGATCTGAGTCGATCGCGGGTATTTTTGAAAAACCGGATCCGCTTTGATGAGAGTATCATTTTTGTCGCGGTACAAGATGAGGCGCAGTTGCTGGGGTTTGTGCAGCTGTACCCGCTGCTGTCTTCCATTGATGTGCAGCGTACGTGGCTGGTGAATGATCTGTATGTGGATGAAGCGTTTCGCACTCAAGGGGTCGGACGGGCGCTGATGGAAAAGGCTCGTGAGTTTGCCGAATATACCCATGCTGGTGCACTGGTGCTGGATACAGAATATGCCAACCATCCGGCCCGTCAGTTGTATCAGTCGTTGGGCTATCAACCTTTGGATAATCGCCTGTTGTATGCCCTGACTCTGTAAAGGGGCCAGTGGCGGGCGATGTGGCACGTTAGCGGCGCTAAAGTTGTGTGCTTTCGCACGCCTTGCACTTTTACTGCTGGGAAGTTACGCCGGAAGCGGGATAATGTGCGGCCTGACAGAGTGACTGGATACAGAAGGTAAGATATGCCGGTAAGCACGTGGTTGTTTTCATTTCAGGGGCGACTGGATCGCCGGGGATTCTGGCTTGGTATTGCGGTGTGCTTGTTGCTGCTGATGCTGGGTACGGCACTGCTATCGGCTTATCCGTTGCTGCGTGATGCGTGGGTGTTGGTACTGTTATGGCCTCTGCTGGCGGTGATCAGTAAGCGACTG